>CAYRSH010000107.1:0-1958 GCA_964426895.1 uncultured bacterium | reverse complement strand
ATGATAAAAAGGTCTGAAACTGCGTGTTTCAACCCCTTATAGGTAGGCTAATAACCCTTGGGCGCCACTCCGTAAGACTCGCCTATCATTATTACAGTTTCCGGGTATTATAAGGGTGAAAAACTCGTTGTCAAGTGTTCGGGAATCTCCAATAGTGTAAAAACCCCCGGGGGTTGCCGAACGGTTTGTATATGTCTTCATTATTGAGAAAACGCATTTATAACGCAAAAATAATGCCTTAAAGAAAACGCAAACGGCCTTTTTAAATGAGAGGTTGCCGAACATTGTATGAAATTAATTACAAAGCCATAAAACATATTTAAAACGCAAATAAAACAATACTTATTAAAACGCAAATAACCGCACACTTGAAACGATATAAAATCGCTAATTAATCAACTTATAAAAACGATAAATTTTTCGCCCCCGATTCATCTACCAAGATGAAACCCGTCTTACTATGTGGCTGTATAAAGCACAAAGTGATACACAAAATACCCACCCTTAGAATTTACAACCTTGAAGGTTTTAAAGGAGCTCAGTGAGAAGGATATGTATAGGGCAACGCACCATATAACCGTTGGGAATCTGGAATTTTATAAACTCGCCCTTATTGGTGATGCGGTTTTAAACCTATACTTAACATTAAAGTTTTATGAGAAGGGGGATACAGAGGATATATCCCTCTTGGTGTCGGAATATAAGAGTAATAAGGCTTTGTACTTTGCGGTTGAAGATTTGGGTTTAAAGGAAATGTTGGTGGCGGATAGCGGTTCAATAAGCGAATACACATACGCATCAATGTTAGAGGCGATAGTAGGTGTGGTTTATGAAAGGTTTGGGTTGGAAAAAACTTTTAAGTTTTTAGACGAGGAGGTTTTCCCCGTTCTTGAAAAAAACTACCAAAAATTCAAGAACTACTGGGAAGATGTAAAGAGAAGGGAGGGGGAATTGGATGTAAGGTTTGAGAAAAACGGAGAAGATTTTATAGCCCTTATCTCGCTAAGCGGCAAAGTCTATGTGGGTAAGGGGAGGAATAAAAAAGAGGCGAGGAATGAGGCGGCAAAAAATCTAATTATGGGGAATGATTTGGCCACCTTTGATATACATTAATTTTGATACCTCGGATTTCCGCTTGGGATACGAGGCTTATATTTTGGATACAACGATAATAAAATGGGAACCCGGATTACACTTTTGGATAAGGGACGGTTTGAGGATATTGGGGAACGATTTGGATTTTGATGGAGATGGGAAAATTGACATTTTCCTTATGAATTCGGAGTGGTATTACGGTTATCCGTATGCCCATATTTTTCTAAACAGGGGATATAGGAACTACTTTCTTTATAAGGTGCAGTTTGCGGAAATAATTGACAGTTTTTGTACAGATGCGGTTTGGGTTGGTGATATAAACGGGGATGAAAAACTTGACTTTGTTATGGGTACAATGAGCAACAGATCACCCAGAACATCTTTACTTCCGACATTCATATATTACGGGTATCCATACAAATTACAAAATGCGGATACGATATTCCCCGCATCAAACGAAACCCCATATGTTGCGGACTTAAACAACGACGGATATTTAGACATTATAACCGGGGTTTGGAGGGATTACGATTTTTCCAACCTCGTGGTGTGCTCTTGGGTTTATTGGGGAGGACCTTCCGGTTGGAGTGATAGCAAAAGGGTTTGCCTTCCGGGGGCTGGAACACACCCGGTATTCCCCGCCGATGTCAATAACGATGGCTTTTTGGATGTTTATATAGGGAGTTTGTATTATCCCGACTGGTTTCCACCGTTATACCCCCCAAAGGTGTATTTTAACACGGGATACGGATATGATTCAACCCTTTACGAAGCCATAAGGTTTAAGGATTCTCCTTATGATTCCATAGGTAGTTATGGTGCAACGGTTGCCGATTTAAACCGAGACGGATACCTTGACATAA
>CAYRSH010000106.1:0-1991 GCA_964426895.1 uncultured bacterium | reverse complement strand
AAATCCCACAACTTTTTAAAATCGCCAAACATAAGCAAAAATTCTAAGGTTGGTTGTTTTGACCTTTTGAAAGGTTAAATAGGGTTGGTGTTTTGAACTTTGATAAAAAATCCTTTATCCTCTTTTCCGCCAACTTAACATACCCCTCGTTTATTTCATAACCCACATAATGCCTCCCGGATTTTATAGCCGCTATGGCGGTTTGCCCGCTTCCCATAAAGGGGTCCAAAACAACCTCACCTTTAAATGTGTACAGTTGGATACATCTATAAGGTAATTCTTCGGGAAATGGGGCGGGATGTCCAATTCTCTTAGCGGAAACGGCCGGAAATGACCATACGCTTTTGGTAAATTCCAAAAATTCCTCCTTTGATATTGTGCTTTCCCTTTTATTCGGATTTTCCCTTTTAAATGTGTCTTTGGAAAAAACCAAAATGTACTCGTGGATGTCCCTTAAAGTGGGATTTTTGGGGGATAACCAACTACCCCAAGCGGTTGAAGGACTCGCACTGGAACCCTTGTTCCATATTATTTCACCCCGCATAAGAAATCCAATTTCCAACATATCCTGTATTATGAAGGCGTGAAGAGGTATATAAGGTTTTCTCCCCAAATTCGCAATGTTAATACAAACCCTTCCCCCGGGAACCAAAACCCTATATACCTCTTTCCAAACCCTTTTTAAGAATTCCCTATATTCTTTAAACGAAAGGTTTTCATCGTATTCCTTTCCGACATTATACGGGGGCGATGTAACAACCAAATGAACGCTGTTATCCGGTAGTTCATCCATTCTTTCACTACTCTTGCAAAAGATTTTGTTAAGATATTTTTCAGGTATTTTGTTTTCCACATATTTAACCCTCTTCTCTTTGGGAAAATCTTCGTATAGCCTACTTGAATAAAACTCACTTGAATCGTGATTTATCCTGCCCGGAACCCCGAATTTGCTGGTTTTTGTGCCTTTCCTTTTTTTCACTTTAAATACCCCTAAGCAATTCTAAAAATCTTTCGGCCTTTTTCTCGTAAGTGGGTTCTTCGTTTGCTATTTCTATAATTCTTCCCAGTTCTCTCTTTGAAATCATTGACGAGAAGAATTCCTTATCGTTTTCAAGGAGATTTTTTAAAGTGCCAAACAGTTCGCTATCATTATCTATTCTCAAAAACCCACCTTCGGGCGTCTTTTTAATGTTATCCCCACTTGGATTATCAAGGGGATTTGGGTTTAAAGAAAAAAACCCTTGAACGATACCCGCTTTTTTGAGGAAATCAACCTTTTTGTAATATGTTTTTGTGATCGGCGTGTTGCCCGCCACAATTATAGGAATTCTGGCCGATTTAAAACCCGAAACCCTTATGTTTATACTCTTACCAATGGCTTTTAACATAGTATCGGACCGCAACAAACTTGGATTTCCGCTATGGGTTTTATAGTCCCCAATGCACTTTATTTCCCCGGTTTTTGGATCGTATTCCCAATTCCAAACTATGGACATTTTTACCTCTACTATAAGTAGGATGTTTTGGGGTTTTTGAACATTATGGGGGGTTTTCGTAATTGCCACATCAATAGGTGATTTATCGGTTATGTCTATTTCTTCACATATCACATCATTTACAGCGTAAAAGTTAAGTTCTTTGGCAAAATCTTGTAATAAATCCCTAACCCACTTCTCGGTATATTTTCCGATAAAGGTGTTTCTGCTTTGTAGAGTCGTTCTTTTCCCCTTGTAATTTTTTGGCCAGTATGCCAAGAACCTTCCGTCGTCCGTTAAGTAAAACAGTTGTTCGGGAGAAGCAATTTCCAAAGTTCTTTTGAAAAACTTATATTCTTCTTCCTTATTCCACAACATTTTGCCCATAATACCTTATGTGAAAATTCTAAGGTTGGAGTATTAACCAAATGTCCAAAAGTTCCATTATCGCAAAACCCTGCGGTATTACGCACATATCAGTTTAGGGGTATAAGGATTTGAATGATAAGATATAAG
>CAYRSH010000105.1:0-2102 GCA_964426895.1 uncultured bacterium | reverse complement strand
TATGGTGGGTAAAGGGTATTCGGTAATCGTGCCGATAGAGGTTCCACCGGATATACCCGACAGTTTGCTTTTTGACCTGCAAAAGCTCTCAAAAAATCCTCGGGTTATGGAAAGGTTAAGGCAAATATCATTGAAGGAGATAAAAAAGGCCTTTAACAACGGTGTTAAGGATGTTCAACCCATACTCGTAAGGAAAGCTAACCCCATAGAACCTCCAAGGGACACATTTTATAAACCCGACGCCTTTTGTGTGAGGAAGAGGTTGAGGACATGCATAGGTGGTGGATGGACGAGTGCAGAGGTTTCAAGGATAAACAACCATTTAAGCAGGATTATACCGATAATAGAGGATATATACGGGCAGGCCTTTATGACACCGAAAAGGTTTTACACGGGAAACCCTTATGTAAAAATAATAAAAGATGACGATGTTCCTTCCGAGAGTGGAATAACCTGTGCTCCTTGGTATAATGCGGTATGTTTTGTAATAACCGGAGAGTTTGGTTGCACCCTTTGGCCCTGGGATGATAACGGTTATATAGTTATAAATCCAGCAGGAGGTGTATATGACAGCGAGGTTGATGACGCTTTATTAACCCATGAGTTATTTCACGCTTTCAGGTTAAACTGGATATTGACATATCCTCAGTACGAGGAAGGGCATGCTGAGGGTGGTATGATATTGGCTACAAAGGAACTTTGTAGAGCATATGGAAGCGGTTGTGGGTATATAAGGCATTATTATACAAAATATACTCCCTACATTTTTCACCAATATTACAATTTACCGCTTACTGGTAGCAATTTGCGCTGGACGGATTTCTATGTATTTGGCTATGAGCGGGCTTGGGGTATTCGGTATTCAACTTGGGGTTATTTGTGGATAAAGGCTTACTTGAATAACAATGGTTTCTTTGAGAACTTTAACGATTTACTATGCTCGTATTCTTCGGGATATTTTAGAACCGCGGGTTATGGGGATTATTTAAACCTACTATCATCGCCCGCCTTTGGTAGCGGAATAATAGAGGGGAGGGATTTTACCCGCTGGTTTAAAAATCAACCCGCTTTTGGGATCCAATACCCCGATTCCGGTAATCTTTCATATGTGCTCGGGGTACTGCCTATAAGCATTGATGTTTATCAGGCAACATTGGGTATATTCTATTATAAGAGAACACCTTCTGCCGAGATACCTATGCCGGGGGATATACACTTTAAGGTTTGGAATTCGGATGGTAGGCTTGTAAAGGATTCCGTTATTACATTGGATTCAACGGGTTTTGGTAGTGTGACATTATTTATGTCCCAAATTGAACAAAATCGCGGAAGGATAAAGGTTGAGGTGTGCGATAAGGGTAAGTGTTGGGGAAACGCGGAGGATCCACCTATATACGCCGAAATAATGTTGGCATTCCCTTTTGATACCGTAAAAGATATAAGAGGCGCAACGGGGGCGGAAAAGGGTTTAGACATAACAATAGGTCCTTATAATGTTATGGATACCAATGGATATTTCAGAAGTCCCGATAACTTTCACCAACATTCGTTAAGTGTTTCCTATTATTCCCAATTTTTGGGGAGTATGATAACCGTACTAACGAAGGATTCTGTACCCCATTGGGTTTATCCGGGTTTGTACGATACCATACCCTATAACAGGAGGTTAAAAATTCCTCCGGCAAAACCACAGAATTTCGCAATATACGAATTTGACAGCACAACGGGGAGGATTACACTTGTATGGCGCAAAAATGCGGAAGCGGATATAAAGGGGTACTTTGTGTATAAGAGTTCCGACTACGGCCCATTTTATCCCAACTTCACCCTTGATACCGTATTTATAGACACCTTAGGGCCTTGTGTTACACATAGGCTTTTTGTAGCTCCAAGGGATATATGGGGTTATTTGGGAGAACCCACGGATACCGTGGAGATTTTTTACGACAACGGTTCCTTTTCCTGCCTGTTTTCTAACATATCCAATGATAAGGATGAGGCGGAAAGCGGTTTTATTATCGTTTATGATGTAGCCGGTAAAAAGGTTTTTGAGGGTAGCATAGATGTTTTTAGAAAACTTAAAAAGATAAAAGGGGTTTATT
>CAYRSH010000104.1:0-2113 GCA_964426895.1 uncultured bacterium | reverse complement strand
CAATTTTAAAAAGCCATGTCTTTACGCTTGACAAACCTTTAAATTTTTTAAACCCCTTTAAAGCCCTTAGGAATACCTCATTTGTAAGGTCCAAGGCATCATTGATATTCCGTATCTTACTCAAAATAAACCTGAAAACATCTTTGTAATAGTGCTTATACACATCCTCAAACTTTTGCATACGGATATTCAGCGATAACCCAGACCGGCATAAAAGGATAGGGGTAAATCTGGGTGAAAGTTTGATATGGCGGTAAAGTTAAAGCCCTTTGTATTTAACGAAAATCCGACAAAGTAGGAGGGAACCTTCCCGTCATATCTCAGGGAGGCCAATATGTCTATTAGATCGCTTATTCCCCATATTCCCCCTAAACCGTAATTGATATCTCCGTATTGATCCTTTAAAACCCCAATTGCGGTTGTTAAATCGGCTCTTGGTGAAAAGGCTATATAAGAACCCAGAAATGTGGGCATTGAAAAGCCTCCTATATCCGGTGAGTTTAAGTTTTTTGAGAATATCCCCAAGCGCCAGAATTCGTATATTTTGAAACTCGCCCCAACATTTGCACCGAAAGAATATTTCGTCCCGATGTCACTTCTCGGATTGTTTATTTGAAAGTATGACAGTGAAACTCCCAGATTAAAGCCTTCCAAAACCTTTAAGGTATAACCCGCGGTTGCGGAGAATTCGTTATATCTGCCGCTGTACTCGTCTTCATCCGGTAAATCCACGAACATGTCCTCTAAGGTTAAGACAAAGTTTTTATAACCCAAACCCAAAAATCCTTGATCTAAAATTGAAAAACTCCTCTGATAACCCGTTGAGAACGAAATGCCGTTAAATGTAATTGAAGGGTCAAAGGAAAACCTTAAAGGGTTTTCAATAGGTAAAAACCAAAATCCGGAAAAAAGTGGGCCCCCAGACCACCCGAAGGCCCCCAAAAGGGTTAAAACCATTAATCAACCTCCATTTCGCCACTCTTTACCGTCTCCTCAACCCCTTCAACCCCCATACCCTTCTTTTGCCTGAGTTTCCTTAGGATTTTCGGCAAGTTTGTGTATTCCATCTCTTCTTCGGGCAACCTATGGGGTTCAAATATACCCTGCCTGCGCATAATGTTTGCCAATAAATTACACTCCTCACGGGCCTTATCAAAGGAGGGGTCATCAAACATATCCCTTGGTCCTATTAGTTTCCCGTTTGCTATTTGGAATCCGGCGGCTATAACCCTTGGGGGACCGTCAAACCTTGAAGGGTTTGCCTGATGGAACGGGACAGGCATTAAGGGACCGACATGGGAACCCCTCATCCAACCCTCAACGAAGAAAGGCCTCGCAAAGGGTTCAAGAACCTCACCCACGGCCGGGAATCCGCTTTGAGCCCTAACTATTAAAACCGGGTCATCTTTACCGACATACCTACCCGCCATTAGGGATAACTTTTGTGTTGAAGCAACGGCTCCTATTTCGTTATCGCTCCTCCTATAAACCTCCTTTATAACATACCTTTCAACACTACCTATTAAGGCCAAAAGGTCATACATCTCATCCGGACAATCAACTGTATACTCTTCACCCGTTTTAACATCCAAAACTATAAACCTAAAACCCTCATGCATTGATGGGTCTATTACGAGGCCTGATGTGTTTTGTGGATTTGCGAACATCTCGTAAAGGGGTAAGTTCCAAGCGGAAGGGGAGGTTTTGTCGGCCATAAAAATTATTACGGGTTCGGATGGCCTTTCCTCAAACTCCATTTCCGCAACACCCGGCCCCATTCCCTTCACATTTCCGCTAAAAGTATCGGATAGGAGGTCTTGCCCGGCACCGTAAAGTTTTAATTCCTTTGCAACTTCCGTAGCCCTTTGAAGGGCTTTCCACGCAAGGCCATGTATTTCCTCGCTATCCTTACCCTTTTGGTGGGTCATTATTAGGTTTATATCATCCCCAACCCTCATAACCGCATAGTCTATTATCGTTCCCGCATCCCTCGCTTCCCTAAGGACATTATCCGCCGCTTCCAAGAGTTTCGGATGGGTACTTGAATGCCCCACCCATCCACCGACATCCGCCTTTATAACGCTCAAAGTTATTTTCATAGGTGGGTATTTTA
>CAYRSH010000103.1:0-2441 GCA_964426895.1 uncultured bacterium | reverse complement strand
CGAGAATATCGTAATCGCTATCTTCTTTGTAATCTCCCCTTGCCCTTGAACCGAAAAGGATTATTTTATCCGGGTCTATTTCCTTAACGATAACTTCAACTATCCGTTTTAGTATCGGGTCTTTTAAAACATCCCCATTTACCTTAGGCATTTCCTTTATTCTAAGGCCGATAAACCCTTCCACCTTATTATATCACCCCGTGAAAAAAATATACATTTACGATTTCGGTTCCCAATACACGCAGTTAATAGCCAGAAGGTTTAGGGAATTGGGATTTTATGCGGAAATAATACCTTTTAACGCTTACCCCCCTAAGGATGCCGGTGCGTTTGTATTCTCTGGAAGTCCTTACAGTGTTTATGATGAAAATGCCCCCTTACCCCCTAAGGATGTTTTCCAATCGGGAATACCTATACTGGGCATATGTTATGGCTTACAGGTTATAACCCATCTCCTTGGGGGTAAGGTAGCGCCTTCGCAGAGGAAGGAATACGGCCCCTCACGATTGGAGGTTTTGGATGAAAACCATTTGTTTAAAGGCCTTCCCAAAGAATTTAGGGTTTGGATGAGCCATGGGGATAGGGTTGAGGAGTTGCCCAAGGGTTTTAGGGTTCTTGCAAAAACCGAAGGTTCCCCATATGCAGCCGTTTTTAGTGAAGATTTAAGGGTTTTTGGCGTTCAGTTCCATCCGGAAGTTGCCCATACGGAGTATGGTTATGAAATACTAAAAAACTTTGCGAAGTATTCGGGTCTAAGCCGGAATTGGACGGTTGAAGACATTTACGAGCAAATAGTAAGGGATATAAAGGAAAAGGTGGGGGAAGACCGCGTTTTATTGGCATTATCTGGGGGTGTAGATTCAACAATTCTGGGTAAATTACTTGAAAGGGCTATACCCGAGCAAACGGTTTTCGTATTCGTTGATACAGGCCTTTTGAGGTATGGAGAAAGGGAAAGGGTAAAAAGGATATTCCCGGATGTTAATATAATAGATGCAAAGGACAGATTTTTAAACGCCTTAAATGGTATAACCGACCCAGAAGAAAAGAGAAAAATCATCGGGAATCTTTTCATTGAAGTTTTTGAGGAATTTGCAGAATCTTTAAATCCAAGGCCGAGGTTTTTGGCCCAAGGGACACTTTATCCAGATGTTATAGAATCCGTTTCCGTGGTTGGACCTTCCGCAAAAATAAAAACCCATCACAATGTGGGCGGATTACCGGAAAAGTTGGGTTTTGAACTCCTTGAACCTTTTAGGTTCCTTTTTAAGGATGAGGTTAGAAAACTCGGCAGATATATGGGTTTGGACGACGAGATTATTAAAAGACACCCATTTCCAGGCCCAGGTCTCGCCGTTAGAATAATAGGAGAAATTACGGAGGAAAGGCTTGAAAGGGTGAGATTAGCCGATAAGATTGTGGAAGAAGAGATGAAAAAATGGGGTTTGTACGACAAGGTTTGGCAGGCCTTTGCAGTTCTAATACCCGTTAAAACGGTCGGGGTTCAGGGAGATTACAGGACGGAGGGAGAAGTTATAGCAATAAGAATTGTTGAGAGTTTGGACGGGATGACCGCACACTGGGTAAAAGTACCCTACGAATTGCTTGAAAGAATGAGCGAAAGGATAACCGGAGAGGTTAAGGGCATAAACAGGGTCGTTTATGACATTACATCAAAACCCCCTGCAACCATAGAGTGGGAATAGTTTTAAAACTTTTAGCATCGGTTTTTGTCGGCGTAATCTCTTATTATTTTAAATGGCTAACATTTGGGGGTTCGGTTATAACTTCTTTGATGGCTTTCGTGATACTGTTCAAACTCGGTTGGTTTTGGGCTTTCCCCCCTTTGTTATTTTTAACTATGGGTTCAATACTGTCAATACTTAGCGGCAAAAGGGAAAGGAGGGATTATAAACAGGTATTGGCAAACGGATTAACGGCTATAATATGTGCGTTTTTGGAATTTGAAGGGGGATATATAACGGCTATTTCCGTGGCCTTTTCGGATACAACCGCAACGGAAATGGGTATAAAGTTTGCAAAGAGGACATATCTCATAACGAACTTTAAAGAGGTTCCGAAGGGAACATCCGGTGGTATAAGTTTTATCGGGACGATTTCGGGTTTGACGGTAATAGCCCTTTTAAGTCTTTGCGCTTGGGTTAAGGGTATAAATCCCTTTAATGTTTTTATAGCGGCAACCGTTGGGTTTTTCTCGGATAGCATAATCGGTGCTACATTGGAAAACAAAGGTTATTTTGGCAATAACACTACGAACCTTTTGTCCAACATCATAGGGGTTTTGGTGTATATTCTATCTCAACTTTAAAATGAAAGGTTATGTCGTTTGCTAAAATTTTGGAAAAATATAAAATACCCAAGGAAGAATTGGAAAGGGTTGATTTAGAGAAAAACTTAAAGTTATTGGGAAACGATTTAAC
>CAYRSH010000102.1:0-2669 GCA_964426895.1 uncultured bacterium | reverse complement strand
AGTATCATTCTCGGTTCCGAAGACATTTCTACTCGGTGCAAAGTTTGAAGAATTCTCAGTATATCCTGCAACAAAAACATTACCACTACCATCTATCGCTACGGAATAGGCATCATCATTATCAATTGAAGCCAATATAGCAGTAGCGATATGTGTGCTTAAATCATTACTCAACTTGCTCACAAAAACATCAACACCGCCGGTAGTACCGAAAACATTTCTACTCGGTGCAAAATCGGAGGAATTCAAAGTATATCCTGCAACAAAAACATTGCCACTCTCATCTATCGCTACGGAATAGGCAATATCATCATCACTTGAAGTCAGAATAGCGGTAGCGATATGCGTGCTTAAATCATTACTCAACTTGCTCACAAAGGCATCGGTACAAGGATAACCACATCGTATAGTATCTGTAGTATCATTCTCGGTTCCGAAGACAATTCTACTCGGTGCAAAGTTTGAGGAATAATAAGTATATCCTGCAACGAAAACATTGCCACTTCCATCTATCGCTACGGAATTGGCATTATCACCCCAACTTGAAGTCAAAATAGCCGTTAAAACTGGGTCTATAACAAGGGTCTCTTTTTTGTCATACTTTCCAACTTCAAAGGATAGGTATCCACCTTTAATATTTGCCCTTACCTTGACCTCATCTGCACCTTGATACGCCTTTATGTCGCTTAACTTCACAAGTTCCCTTTCACCATCAACCACATATATCCCATCTTCCTTAACCTTTACCTCACCTTCAACTTTTACCCTTATGTCCTTAACATTCCCACCCGGCTTTATTATATACTGAAACTCTATTACACCTCTGTCATCTGCTGTTAGTATCACATCCACATTCGGATATACTTCCCTTAATACAACCCTCTTGTATGTCGCTATCCCGCTTATACTCTTGTTGTTCCCAAAGTATGATACCCTTGTTATCTGTTCCATATCCCCGGTTATAAACTTTGGTTCTCTCCCAAAGTCTATTGTTATGCCGTTTATGTTTATCTTTCCGTTCCGTAGTATATACACAACGCTTGGGTGCAGGGTGTAGAAGACAACTTCATCGTTAGGGATTTGGCCTATATTCTGGGTGAATAGCATTTTTATACCCTTCTCGTATATTTCCCCAGCCCTTTTGTCGGGCATTGGGGCTAAACCTTCAACGGGCAAGGAAGTTATTAATAACATCGTTAGCATAAGACTATATTTTATGGGTGAAAACATTGTGTAAAGGGAAAGTCATCAGACTTTTATATCCCTTTCATCATAAACATAATCCTCCCTATTAACCACATTTTTAACCCCTTCCCCCTTGATAAACTTTAAAACATTCTCCGTTGCCATTTTTAAAGCATCCTCAAACATACTGGGAACTATGTTTGAATTGTGGGGAGAACCGAGGAAGTTTTCCAACTCAAAAAACGGATAGTTTAACTTGAACTCCTCACCACTAAAAGGCTCCCTCCACCAAACATCAAAACCCGCCTGAAAGTTGGGATTTTTTACCAAATGTTCGTATAAATCCCTTTCATTTACTATATGCGCCCTTGCCACATTTATTAAAATTGCGTCGCTTTTCATTAGGGATAACTCCCTTGAGGTTATTAGATTGTATGTGTGCTTTGTTAACGGCAGGCTTATAACGAGAATGTCGGATTCCCTTAATACATAATCCAAATCCTTCAATGTCCCTATGAAATCCACAGGAAAATCCGTTTTTCCAGATCTGTTTATGGCCAAAATCCTAACATAAAAGGGTTTTAAAACCCTCGCAACCCTTTTTCCTATCCCCCCAAATCCCAATATCCCCACGGTTTTCCCCCTAAGCATCTTGTTATATGTTTTCCTGTCGTATATCCCCTTTGATAACTTTATGTGGTTTGCGGTTAATCTTTTGGCCAAATCCAAAATCATCGCCAAAACATGCTCTGCTATTGGAACGGAATAAGCCCCAAAATTCCCCGCTATAATTACATTTTCCGGTAATTGTTTATAAGGCAAGTGTTCAACCCCCGCATAAACACACTGCAAGAATTTGAGGGATTTTAACCTATTAATGTTCTCTTCCCCCAATTCCCTTTTGGGATCCAAGGTTATGAGTATATCAACCCCTTCAAGGGGTATGCTATCTTCCTTATAAAAAACCTCGGCATATCCGCCCAATAGTCGGTTAATTATTTCCCTATGTTTTGGCTTTGCGTTAAAAGAGACTAAGACCTTCAAAAGTGGAGCGGAGGGGACTCGAACCCCCGACCTCCGGAGTGCGATTCCGGCGCTCTCCCACCTGAGCTACCGCCCCGTTGAGTGAGTATTATAAGGTTGTTGCATTAAGGATTCTGTTCATAAAAGCGGCCACTATGCTTATCCCCTTCATCTCCTACTACTCTAATCCTGGACCTCTAACCTGCTATTTGCTGAACACCTGCATTCAGATCACCTTTAAAATATCCATTATGCTTATACTCATAAGCGCAATCTCTTTGGATTTTCCGCAAACCGTGGATTCTGCGGTTATTTCCCCAAACGGGGCGTTCCTGTTTGCAAAAATAAAATTAAAGGCAAAGGGTACCTTGGATGTAAAAATATCAAAACTCCCGACATCCGTAGGCGATAATGTAAAAATAGGTATTCGTAACGGTATCTTGGCGAATATGGGATTTGAA
>CAYRSH010000101.1:0-2681 GCA_964426895.1 uncultured bacterium | reverse complement strand
CCTTAAAACCTTTAAATCCCAACTTGTTTAACGCATACCTCAAACCTTCCCTTATTGTATCCTCCGTATAATCCTGCCATACACCGTTTAGTTGTGCTACCGCTCTGGTTGTGTTCCTTACCTCTTTGGCAACTTTACTTATCTGAATGCTTAACTTCTTTATTTGCTCTTCGGTTTCCGCCTGTCTTTCGGCAAGTTCTTTTATCTTTTTATCCGTCTCCTCCTGCCTCTTTGCAAGGCTTTCAACCAATTCTCTCGTTTCCTTTAACATCTTGTCCGTCTCCTCTTGGCTTTTCGCCAGTCTGTCAAGCCTTTCCCCCACCTTATTTAGTCTTTCCCCTACCTCTTTTAAGATTTCCCATATCTCCTTAGCGTTCTCCATACAATGGGAATTATAAACCTGAAAGGTTATGTAGGGGAAAGCACTTGATTGCCGTTTAAACCTCACAAAAAACACTGTTAGAAAAAATTTTACCCCCTTATAATACCTAGTTTAATATTATGGAAAACATTGGTTTTGGTGTTGGAAGTATGGTTATATCTTTTGTGGCGGGTTTGTTATCGTTTTTATCCCCCTGTGTTTTACCGTTAGTCCCCGCATATTTGGGGTATGTTTCCGGTTTAAGCGTTGCGGAATTAAAGGCCGGTAAGGGTGGAGGGCAACTGTTGGCGGGTATAATATCTTTTGTCTTGGGGTTTTCCGTTGTATTTACACTTATGGGATTAACCGCATCTGCGGTTGGTGTATTCTTGGCAAAAAACAAAAGCATAATAGGGTTTTTGGCGGGTATCCTCCTTATTATTTTCGGCGTTCATCTTATTGGAATAATCAGAATTCCGATACTTGATTACGAGAAAAGGGCGGAATTTCAGGCAAAAACTGCCAATATATTCGTATCTTTCCTTATGGGTGCCGCCTTTGCGTTCGGTTGGACGCCCTGTATAGGCCCTACCCTTTCAGGGATACTGGCACTTGCGGCGGTCTCTGAAACCATATCGCAAGGAGGGGTTCTGCTTTTCATATATTCCATGGGTTTGGGGATACCTTTTATACTTTCAGGGATATTTGCCGGAAAAATATTTGAATTCATAGCAAAAACCAAAAAGGCTTTGAGATGGTTTGAGATAATTTCGGGAATACTTTTGATTATCCTCGGAATCCTTCTAATTACGGGTTGGATACAGTATATATCTTACATTATCCCACAATGGGAGTTGCCATTATGAAAAAGGTCAGTGATGCCCTTTTGGGTGTATTAAAACACTTAAACGCCGAAGGCGTTTTGAATTCCATAAGGATAATGAAAGTTGCCAAAAGGGTTTTAAAGACTTATGAATGCGAAGTTTTATCCTATGATAGAGGGATCTTGTTCGTTTGGACTGCAAAACCCGAAAGGAGGTTTGAAATACAGGCGAAAAAAACGGAAATCGTTGGGGTAATAAACGCGTTTTTGGGTGAAAATGTCGTTAAAGATATAAAGTTTAGGAAGAAATGAAGTTCATAGACCTTAGAAGCGATACGGTAACCAAACCCACGCCGTATATGAGAAAGGCAATGTTTGAGGCGGAAGTGGGCGATGATGTTTTGGGTGATGACCCGACGGTTAAGGAGTTGGAGAGGTTGGCTGCGGATATGTTTGGTAAAGAGGCGGCATTATTTTTCCCGTCGGGCTCAATGGCAAACGCAACGGCCGTAAAGGTTCATACAAACGAGGGGGATGAGGTAATAGTTGAAGAGAGGAGTCATATATACCTTATGGAAATGGGGCATTTGGCCTTCATTTCAAGGGTTATTCCGAGGCCCGTAAAGTCTTATAGGGGGAATATGGATTTGGATGAAATAAGGAAGGCTATAAGGGGGAATAGGCCTTATGTTCCAAAAACTTCCCTTATATGTATTGAAAACACGCATAACTATTGGGGTGGTGCCGTTGTTGATATTGAGAACATAAAAAGCATTTGGGAGTTGGCCAAGGAAAACGGTTTAAAGGTTCATATTGATGGCGCGAGGATATTTAACGCTTCGGCCCATTCGGGAATATCCGTTAAAGAATACGCCAAGTATTGTGATTCCCTAATGTTCAGTTTATCAAAGGGGTTATGCGCCCCAATAGGCTCAGCTCAATGCTGGTGGGTTCTAAGGACTTTATAGAAAGGGCGAGGAGGATAAGGAAGTTGCTGGGAGGTGGTATGAGGCAAGTGGGCGTTATTGCAGCCGCCGGAATAGTGGCATTAACAAAAATGGTGGATAGGATTAAGGAGGATCACGAAAAGGCTAAAATGTTTTGTGAAATTTTGAGGGATGCGGGTTATGAAATAAACCCGGAGGATTTCCCAACGAATATTGTGATTTTAAATGTGGATGATGCTCAAAGGTTCGTTGAAGGGTTAAAGGAAAATCGGGTTTTGGCTTTACCCATAAGTCCTACCGAGGTTAGGTTTGTATTCCATAACGATGTTAGTTTTGAAGATGTTAAAAAAGGAGGGGAAATATGCACGAGATTGTTGAAAAGTTAAGAACAAAAACGGGGCTTGTGATTTTGAAGAGGGAAGTTTTTGAAGACCCGATTATGTATTCATACTTTTACAAGGGTGAGAGAGTATTTTCGCAGAGTTTTCTATATAAGCCCAAGTGGTGGGAAGGGGTTTTAACAGAAGAAGAGGTTGATCTGAATTTCGGT
>CAYRSH010000100.1:0-2713 GCA_964426895.1 uncultured bacterium | reverse complement strand
TATACGGATATATATCCACCTTAAAGAAAACATCGGTGATTTTTGGTATATGCATCCTCTCGTATTTTGAGTATTTCTTTTCATACCCAACGCTCAAAAGCCTTTCTTCCTCCCTACTTTTGAACCCGTTTAATACATAATGGTTGTAATACAGATAGGAGAACAAACCGACGAAGATAATACCGAATGAAAACAGGAGAAATGCATAAATGCGGTTAAAGTTCATCTTTATTGCCTTTATAAAAGAAATGCCCATTTTTAACCTTTGTGATAACAGACCCAAGGTTATAAATATAACCGCAAGGGAAGACCAATAGGCTTTGTAGAGTAATAGGGGTTTTAAAAAGTGTCCGTATCCATAAAAATCGCTATAAGTAACATCGGGAACAAAGGGGTAATGGAAAATACCCATTTGAAAAACCTTTGTTTCAAGGTTTGATAGGAACAATACGGCCAAGAAATATGCCATAAAAACCATATGCGCCAAAAACTTGTGATTTATAAGCGAATGTATGAAAAACGCCAATGCGGAAAACATAAAGGCATATGTCCAAACCTCAAGAAAAAGCCTCTTAAAATACACACCTAACTCAAAGTTATAATACCCCTTATAAATCTGAAAACCAACACCAACCGCAATATATACCAACATGAGAAAGGCAAAGAACAGAATAACCGCAAGAAACCTCGCTATGAAAAGGTTTAAAGCCATGGGTGATGAATAAACCAATTCAAAGGTTTTATTCTCCATATCCCTATGGATGATTTCCCCAACAAGGAAAGTTGATAAAATTGCTGTAAACAGTAAAGCATTACCAAAGGTGAAATCCGTTAAGATGTAAGTGGCCGGCAAAACCGGGGTATCAAAAATCATGCTCATACCAGTAAAACTTATTACCAAAGTTATTATGGAAAAGAGGATAATGACTAAAACGACATACGATTTATAGAACATTGAGATTTCAAACCTTAATGTGTGCAGTATAAATGAAAACGCGGAGAATGATGGTTTAAATGTGGGCTTTTCTACTTTAACAACTTCGCCTTTTACCTTTTCCCTTTTTGATTTCACAACACCAACCTTAAACGAAAACCTATAATAAGCCCATAGAATTACCATAAGACCTACAAAAAACCATATTAAGCGGTTTAAAACCATTTTTCCCGTCCAGGGGATTTGTAATGCGTTTAACTGTGATGTCGTCCAGTATTCGGTGGCATCTATTAAAGATGCCATTCCCAATGGGTCAAGGATTATTCCCAAAAATTCCCATTTAAGGGTTGCGGTTAGGGTTCCGGAAATTATATAAAACACTATAAAGGCGATACCCCCGAGATACCCGATAATTGCCGAGCGTGTTAATGATGTAAGGGAATAGAAAACGGCGGCCATAAAGAAAGTGTTTATAATTCCAAACTGTAATAAGGGATTGATGTAAGACCATAGGTTTATGGGGCCTATCTTTTCCTTGGGAACCCAAGGGGCAAAGTTTCCCAAAAACATACCCAAAAGAACCATAAGGAAAATGACAAAAAGTATTAGAGCGCTACCTATAAACCTCCCCCAGAAATAAGAACCTTCCTTTATAGGTGATGTGAAGAACAATTCATAAACATTATCGCGGAAATCCCTATAAGCGGAGTTGGAATTCAAATACGCGGCGATAAAAGCGCCGAAAAACAGGGTTATAACATAGGCGTAAGATACCATATATGGGGAGTTCTTAAAAATGGGGGTTTCCGCACCGCTGAGCCTTATAAAATCCGATGTTATTAACAAAAATCCAAAAAGTATTAGGATAGAAGAGTTAAAATAAAACGCCCTCGTCCTAAGCCAAAACCCGATTTCAAATAGTATGATATCCAACATGGTAGAAATACACCTCCTCTAAGGTGGGTTTAACGCTTTGCCAATCCGCACCGGGGTTTTCATCGGAATATATGGTTATATAAGCCTTACCACCCCTAAGGAAAAAGTTTAAAACCCTATACTTTTGAAACATTTCTTCTGCCCCTTTCTTATCAATCTGTTTTTGGAAGACCTTTCCATCTATGGACTTTATCAAATTTTCCGGATTTCCCTTAACCACTATTTCACCCTTGTTTATTATGGCAACCTCATCGCATAAGTCTTCAACATCCCCAACTATATGCGTGGAAAGTATCACCACCCTGTTTTCCGCTATATCCGATAACAGGTTTAAAAACCTCCTCCTTTCGGATGGGTCCAAACCCGCCGTTGGCTCATCTACTATTAATATTTCCGGATTCCCGAGTAATGCAACCGCTATACCAAACCTCTTTTTCATACCACCCGAATATTCGCCCAATTTCCTCTTCCTATCGTTCCATAAATTCACAACATTCAAAACATAATCCACAACCTTTTTCCTTTCCTTGCCCCTATAACCCTTTAAAGCCGCAAAATGCGATAACATATCATAAGCGGAAATGTTTGAATAAACCCCAAATTCCTGTGGTAAATAACCCAAAACCTTTTCAAATTTTAAAGGCTCTTTAAAGACATTTATATCCTTCCAATAAACCTCGCCTTCATCTGGGTCAAGGAGTGTGGATATAATCCTCATTAGTGTGGTTTTTCCCGCACCGTTAGGACCCAAAAGCCCAAACATTCCGGAGCTTATCTCAAACGACACCCCCTTTAACGCCTTAACCCCCCAGGGATAAGTTTTACCCAAATTAACAACCCGTA
>CAYRSH010000099.1:0-2918 GCA_964426895.1 uncultured bacterium | reverse complement strand
AGATTACAAGAAGGGGGGATGCCCGTGAGGAGAGTTATTACGCAGCATTAAAGGAGTTGGTTGAAGAAATAGCAAAATTTTTCGGTAAAAGCGTTCATATAACCATACTTCCAAAGAGGACTGAGGCGGGGAATCCGGATTTTAGGGTTTGGGATGGTTCCCATAATGTTATCGGATACATTGAGGCCAAAACTCCCGGGACAGACCTTGACGGTGTTATAACCACCGAGCAACTGAAAAGGTATTTAAAAACATTTCCAAACCTAATTTTAACGGATTTTTACGAGTTTAGACTTTACCGGAACGGTCGGGAAATTCAAAGGGTTTTACTCGCCCGTCCATTCATACCCCAAAAACTCAAAGTTAAACCTCCGGCCGAAGGTGTGGAGGGATTAAAGAGACTTTTCCACAACTTCTTGGATTTTGCCATACCCCCCATATCCACGGCCGAAGCATTAGCCCGGGAATTGGCGCATAAAACACGCTTTTTAAGGGATGAGGTAATTATTCCCGAACTTGAAAACAAGGAAAGTGATATTTATGGCTTTTACGAGGCTTTTAAGGAGTATTTGTTGCCGAATTTAACGGAAAAACAGTTTGCAGACCTTTACGCCCAGACCATTGCGTACGGACTTTTCAGCGCACGCACAAAAACTGAAAACAACTTCAACAGAAAGGTTGCCTATGCCCTTATACCTTCAACCATCGGCATTTTAAGGGATGTATTCCATTACATTTCCCTTGGTCGGGTTTCCCAACAGATGGAGGTTATGGTTGATGATATAGCGGCATTGTTAAACGCCGTGGATGTTAAGGCTATTATGAGGCAGTACCAAGAGCGGGGAAGGGGAGATGAGCCAATTATACATTTTTACGAGACTTTCCTCGCGGAATACGACCGCAAAACCCGAGAGAGCCGCGGTGTTTATTATACACCTCAACCCGTTGTAAGTTATATAGTCCGGTCGGTAAATATCTTACTCAAAGATAGGTTTGGTTTATCTGAGGGTTTGGCCGACGAAAGGGTTAAACTCTTAGACCCGGCCGCCGGAACTTTAACATTTGTGGCGGAGGCCATAAGGTTGGCTTTTAAGGAATTTACAGAAAAATACGGTGAAGGGGTTAAAGAGAAGTTAAAAAGGCATATCCTTCAAAACTATTACGCCTTTGAATTACTTATGGCTCCTTATGCAATAGGGCATATGAAAATAGGTTTCCTTTTGGAATCCCTCGGAATTCCCCTTAAAGAGGGTGAGCGCTTCCAACTCTATTTAACGAATACCTTGGAAATGGAGGAATTACCGGAAAGCCATTTTCCGGGCTTGGCATCCCTGAGTGAGGAAAGCCATAAAGCCGCAAGGATTAAAAGGAATGAACCCATTTTGGTTATTATGGGAAATCCCCCATATTCCGGAATTTCCGCGAACATAAACGAATGGACGGAAAGGTTGCTTAAAACCGATATAGATGGCGTTCAGAGTTATTACAAGGTGGATGGAAAACCCTTAGGCGAAAAAAATCCCAAATGGCTACAAGACGATTATGTTAAATTCTTACGGTTTGCCCAATGGAAGATAAACAAGACGGGAAAGGGTATAGTTGCGATGATTACAAACCACAGTTATATTGACAGCACGACATTTAGGGGGATGCGCCAGAGTTTGCTTAAAACTTTTGATGAAATATATATCCTTGATCTGCACGGGAACATAAGGCGGGAAACCGCGCAGGAAGACCGTCTGGACGAAAACATTTTTGATATACAACAAGGCGTCGCTATTGGGATTTTTGTAAAGCATGGCAAGGAGGAATTAAGAGGGATATATCATTTAGACCTTTACGGAAGCCGTGAGGAAAAGTATAAATGGCTTGAAACCCATGACATAACCAATGCTGGATATAAACCGATAAAACCCGTTAAACCCTTTTACTTTTTTGTCCCATACTCACCAAAGCGGGATTATCAAACTTGGCCTTCAATTCCGGGAATTTTTTCGGTGAATAGCACGGGAATAGTGACCGCCCGGGATAATTTTGTTATTGCGTTTGAAAAAAATGAACTAATAAACTGCATTCGCCAGTTCCAAAATATTGAAGGCTTACCGGATAAAATAATAGCAGAAACTTACAGATTAAAAGATAAATCTAATTGGAAATTGGGTGAAGCACGCAAAAAAATAAAATTGGAAAAAGAACCCGAAAAGTATATTCAAAAGATCCTTTATCGCCCCTTTGATGTCCGTTATATATTTTACCATCCGGCGGTTATTGAAGGGTATCGTTATGAAGTAATGCGCCACATGTTGGCTGGGGAGAATGTGGGGTTGGTGATAACCCGACAGGTCAAATCCAGCGAAACTTGGCAGCACTGCTTGGTGAGCAACCTCATTATAGAGTCATCGCTGGTGTCAAATAAAACAAGCGAAATTGGATACCTCTTCCCCCTCTACCTTTACCCCTCCGACTTGGTTTCCAAAGATAAAAAACCCAACATCACCGATTGGTTGTTTGAAAAACTCAAAGAAACCTACGGTTTTACCCCAGAACCCGAGGAGATTTTGGCATATATTTATGCGGTTTTATACAGCCCAACATATCGCCAAAATTTTGCGGATGAGTTAAAAATAGACTTTCCACGGATTCCATTTACAAAAGATGCCGGGGTTTTCAAGAAAATGGCCGAATTAGGTAAGGAACTTGTGGATTTACACCTATTGCGTAAAATACCGGATAAACCAAGGGTCAAATATGAAGGTGATGGGGATGATGTGGTTGAGTTTGTGAAGTATGACCCCGAAAATGGCAGGGTTTTTATAAACGAAAACAAATACTTTGTTGGTATTACAGCGAAAATGTGGGAGTACAGGATTGGTGGTTATCAGGTTTTGCAGAAATACCTAAAAGATAGGAAAGGTAGG
>CAYRSH010000098.1:0-2935 GCA_964426895.1 uncultured bacterium | reverse complement strand
ATTCCCAAAACCCCAGAAATAACATTTACACCCATTTCAACGAGGTTTGTTATAAACAGAGAGATAACTTTTGACAGGTCAAATCCGGCAATTGCACAACTGTTTGAGAAAACATATAAGGTTAAAGAGTTGGTGTTTATATATCCCGAATTATCCGAAAAGGCTTATATTAGCGCTGTGTTTAAACCCGATATGGATTTGCCAAGTGGTAATATGAAGGTTTTCTTTAACGGGGAACTTTTAGCAGATTACTTTTACAAAGGGGCACAAAGGGGTGAGGAGGATACCTTATTCTTGGGTTTTGACCCGTTTATAAAGGGAAATGTAAAACTTTTGGAACAGAAGAGAAAGGATGATATTATGGGTAAAAAAACGCGTGAAGAGCGGACATACCGGATTACCATAACCAACAACAGAAATAAAAGTGTAAAAATAACCCTATTTGTTAGAAAACCCTTTTCTTCGGGGAATGTCAATATTGCTGATTTTAGCACTGAACCTAAACCCCAAGATGACTTGGGGGAAGGCCTTCTAATGTGGAAGGTAAATTTAAAACCAAAAGAAAGTTTTACGGTTAAAAGGAGGATAGTTATTACCTATCCAAAGGGGAATTTTGTGGAATGGTGAGGTTATATGTTTCTCAACTATGTATTCGGCAAATAGCAGGTTAAAGGTTCAGGATTAGAATAGTAGGTAGGAAAGGAAGGATAAAATGCAGGTGGTGTGACCCCTATAAAAAACCCTATGAGTATTCAGGCGGGAAGCAACAGAGGAATTGCGAGGGCATTGGCCGGAAATCCAAAGGTAATATTTGCGGATGAACCCACCGGGAATTTGGATACCGAGGATGGCAGGGTTGTGATACTCGCAACACACGATGTTGAGAACTTAAAAGCCGATGTTGTTATAAGGTTAAGGGATGGTAGAATACTGGAAACTTATCAACCTTAAAATTTTCGGAAATGAAAGAGAGGCCGATGAAGATACTCATAGCAAAGGTGGGTTTGGATGGACACGATAGGGGTGCCAAGGTAATCGTAAGGGCGTTAAGGGATGCGGGCTTTGAGGTGGTTTATACCGGGTTACACCAAACCGCCGAAAATGTGGTTAATATGGCTTTACAAGAAGATGTTGATGCAATAGGTATATCAATACTCTCAGGTGCTCATATGACCTATTTCCCAAAAATCCTAAAACTCATGAAGGAAAAGGGTTTGGACGATGTTTTGCTTTTTGGAGGTGGGATAATCCCCGATGAGGATGCGAAGGTTTTGGAAAGTATGGGGGTTGGTAAAATTTTCGGTCCCGGAACACCCATAAACGAAATAATAGACTATTTAAAGGATTGGTACAAAAAGCACAGGATGAAGAAATCCGCATGAAAACGACCTTTAAAAATGTATTAAAATTCGGTGTATATTTTGTTGTATGGGTTGTTATATGGCTTTTGTTTTTTGATTTTTTTCTAAGTTTGATAATCCCGATATTTCAGGGTAGGTATAACACTACCGTTGTTCCAAATTTGAACTTTAAAACCGTAGAAGAGGCAAAAGCCGAAGCAAAAAAGTTTGGTTTAAATTTGGTCGTTGATACCATTATTCCTAGTGTTGAACACCCAAAGGGTATTATAATAGGTCAGGAACCACCGCCAAATACAAGGGTTAAAAGGGGGAGAAGGGTTTTCGTCACCGTATCCGGAGGAGCATATTTCAAGGAAGTTCCGGACATAGTGGGTATGTCCCTTGATTTGGCGGTAAGATCCCTGAAAGATCAGGGTTTTACCGTAAAGGTTGAACCCATATATACAATAGACGAAGAACCCGGATATGTTATAAGGATGAACCCATCACCGGGAACGGATGTACCAATGGGTAGCACCATAACCCTTTATTACACGGAGGAACCACCCGATACATCACAAACCGATACCCTTCAAGACAACACTACGCCCGATCTCCAACAACGGTGATATTAACAAGATATAAAAGGCTAACCTTTGGTAAAAGGATGGTTTGAATTGGGTGATGTTTTCGTAGTTGTAGGATACCCAAAGGAAAAGATAGAAAACGGTTATTGAAACCCAACGAAAATAATCTATGCCTAAGAAGAACATAAGCAGTGTTGTTAAAGGGGGTATTGCCAGAGGTTTATTCCGGAATAATGGAATGTAAAGGGTCAAGTTAATTAACAAAAAGATCAAGGATAAAAGCATTTGGGAGGTTAAATAAACGGCAATTTTAAAATCCGAAAAGTACTTACCGTAAAAATAAACGAGGTTTTCAATAATCCCCCTTTCTAAGATGCTTATATACTCTTCCGAAGCACCGGGTATTAAAGAAATTCCGGTTTTGGAAAGGGTTAGAATCCAAGAGAACGATATACCCAAAAACAGCACAATAATGGAATACTTTAAGCCCCTTTCCTTTAAAACTTTAAAAACCAAAAGGTTAAATCCCATGAGTAAAAACCCCTCGTGTATCAAAAATCCCAAGACGGATATGAAAAGCAGTAAGGGAATATTTCGGACATACAATATCCCCAAAACCGTGATTAACAACAAAAAGACATCCGTCCTACCCCTATCATCCCCAAAATGCAGGGCCAATGCCGGCGAAAGTGTTAATAAGAGTAAATATTGGTTAAAGAATTCCCAGTTTTTTAACCTCTTATCCGCACCTATAAGCGTTAAGATGAAAACAACCTCAACGCAAATCGTATAAAGGATAAAGATTCCAAAAGGGGTTATGTTTAAACCCAAAAATTTCAACACAGACCCTATAAAAGCCCTCCTTATAAAACCGTAATCATAGCTTAGCAAATACGGGGTTAAGTTCCACTCACCCACAAAATCTTCCCCAAACAAAATATCCAAAAAGACGGATATGAAATAAAGGGCATTAAAACCCAAAATGGATAACAAAAACCTTTTATTCAA
>CAYRSH010000097.1:0-3069 GCA_964426895.1 uncultured bacterium | reverse complement strand
CCGTATAATGGGGACGAAACCAAAGGCAAGAGGATTAAAGAAAACCTTTTCATAAGATGGGTATTTTAAGGCCGAAAAGGTCCAAGGGTTTTAATTCCACCATAAAATATTTACCCTAAAAGACCTATGAAAAGGCGATCAAATGGGATAAGTTTTAGAAAAGGGCCTAGGTGCTTGGGACCGGTTTCCAACTTGGAGGAACATGTAAAACCGGATTGGTGGAGGAGGATTTTTAACTCAATATATCTAAAAACAGATGCGGATGTCGTGGATGACCAGCGGATAACCAAAAGGGAAATAGACCTGTTCTCGGAAATCCTAAACCTCTCGCCAGAAGAAAGGATTTTAGACCTGTGTTGTGGGCATGGGAGACACTCCCTTGAACTTGCGAGGAGGGGTTTTCGCAATGTTGAGGGTTTAGACCGCTCGCATTATCTAATCCAAAAGGCCAAATCTCAGGCGAAAAAGGAGAACTTAAATGTTAGGTTTAGGGAAGGGGATGCGAGAAAACTACCATATCCACCGGATACATTTGATGTTGTTTTAATTTTGGGGAATAGTTTTGGATATTTTGAAACCGTTGAGGATGATTTGAGGGTTTTGAGGGAGGTTTTTAGGGTTCTCAAACCGTGGGGTAGGGTTCTCATTGATGTTGCAGATGGTGAGTATTTAAGGAATAACTTTCAACCGAGGTCTTGGGAATGGATAGACAAAAAACTTTTCGTTTGTAGGGAGCGTTCCCTATCAATGGATAAACAGCGTTTAATATCAAGGGAGATAGTCACGCATGTTGAGAAGGGGGTTATAGCTGATCAGTTTTATGCCGAAAGGTTATACACAAAGGAAAGCCTTTTAGAACTATTAAAAACGGTGGGTTTTAGCGATATAAAGTTTCACGGGGAAATATCCCCAAACTCCCAAAGGAATCAGGATTTGGGTATGATGGAGAGGAGGATTATTGTAACCGCCGTAGCCAGAAAGGAATGGACACCCGTTAAGGCAAAAAAGAAAAAGGAGATAAAGAATGTTGTGGTAATCCTCGGAGACCCTTCAAAACCCGACCCGTTGAAGCCCTTGGGAATCTTTGACGATGACGACTTTTACACGATAGACAGGCTAAAAGGCGCCCTAAGGGAACTAAAAGATTACAATTTCACATATCTCAACAACCACGATACCCTAATTTCCGACCTTATAAAAATGAAAAAGAAAATAGACCTCGTGTTCAACCTTTGCGACGAGGGTTATAACAACGACCCGAGAAAGGAATTACATGTTCCCGCCTTATTGGAAATCCTTGATATACCCTATACCGGCTCCCCTCCACAGTGTCTTGCGTATTGCTATGATAAATCTCTGGTTCGCGGCATTGCGAAAGAGATGGGTATTCCCGTTCCCGAGGCTTACTTTGTAAATCCGGAAGATACCACATTTGAACTCCCCTTCGGTTTTCCCGTTATAGTTAAACCCAATTTTGGGGATTCAAGCTTTGGGATTACGCAAAAGAGCGTTTGTAATAATGTAGAGGAATTGATAAACGCCATATCCGACATCAGGGAAAAGTTCGGTTATGATAAACCGATTTTGGTTGAAGAGTTCCTAACTGGAAAGGATTTAACCGTGGGAATCATAGGAAACCCACCGGATGACTATACGATTTTACCCATAATTGAAGAGGATTATTCGGCTCTTCCACCGGATCTTCCAAAGATATGCGGTTATGAGGCGAAGTGGCTCCCGGATTCGCCCTATTGGAAGATTAAATCAATCCCCGCCAATCTCCCCGAGGATACGGAAAGGTTTATTATAGAATGTTGTTTAAAGCTCTTTGAAAGGTTGGGTTGTAGGGATTATGCCCGTTTTGATTGGAGGCTTGATTCGGAAGGTAATCCCAAACTCCTTGAAGTTAATCCAAATCCGGGTTGGTGTTGGGATGGCCACCTCGCAAAGATGGCAAACATAGCGGGAATATCCTATGCCAATATGCTAAAAATGATATTGGAAGCCGCGGAAAAGAGGTTAAACCTCCTCAAATAAAAATATGAGGGTTTGGATACTTGCAAAGAAGGAAAACTTTGGAAACTACGAAAATACGAGATTTAAGGAGGAAGCGGAAAAGGAGGGCATCGAATTACAGTTTGTCTCCAACGAGGATATTGATATTATCATAACAAAAGAGGGTAAGAAAAGCGTCCTTTATAAGGGCGAGCCCGTTGATAAATTACCCCATTGTTTGATTCCGAGGAGGGGGGCGGGAACCCAGTACTTTGATCTGGCCATCATAAGACACTTGGAAAGGTTGGGTGTATTCGTTTTAAACTCGGCAAACAGTATAGAAATAGCCAAGGATAAACTCCATACATTACAGATCCTCGCATCCGCAAAGATACCCGTACCCAAAACCATGCTCGCAAAGTTACCGTTAAACACCGATTTAATTGAAAAACACTTTTTATATCCGCTGATAATAAAAACCATATCTGGAAGTGAGGGAAAGGGCGTATTGTTGTGTGAAAGCAGGGAACAACTACAAGACATTATCAGTTTTCTGGAACAGTCAAAGGTTGCATCCGATGTGAATTTTGTTATTCAGGAGTTTGTTGAGGCGAGTAAGGGAAAGGATATAAGGGTTATCGTGATTGGCGGGAAGGTTATTGGAGCGATGGTAAGGAAGGCAAGGGAGGGAAAGATTAAGGCAAACATTTCGGCTGGTGGAGAGGCTATACCCTTTGAGTTAAATCCCGAAATAGAATGGCTTGCATTGGAATCCGCTAAGATAATAGGTTTGGATATAGCAGGTGTGGATATACTATTTAACGGGGATACCTATTTGGTTAATGAGGTGAATTCATCACCCGGATTTAAAGGCTTTGAAAGCGCAACCGGAATCAATGTCCCCCGGGAAATTTATCATTATATAAAGGTTAGGTTGGGGTTGTAAATAACAATATCCTCAATAGCCTGATTTAGGGCATCGCCTTCCCCCGGGTCTAAACTATAGTTTATCCTGTCTGACATCAAATTCGGCAAATATTTTAGTGAGGATTTCTAAGAATTCCTTTCTTTTTT
>CAYRSH010000096.1:0-3096 GCA_964426895.1 uncultured bacterium | reverse complement strand
ATCCGGCCCCCCTTTTGGCATATACTTCTCCCTCCTAAAATGAACCGCCCCATCGCCACCCTTTCCACCCTCAACCGTTATTACAACCTCATCAACGAACCTATACTTTCCCATCCCTAACCCTTTTAATATCCTCTTCCACCATCAGCCTTACCAAGTCCTTAAATTTTGTTTTCGGCTCCCAACCCAACACCCTTTTCGCCTTCTCGTAATTGCCGACAAGGGCCTCAACCTCGGCGGGCCTGTAAAACTCGGGAGAAACCTCAACTAAAACCTTTCCCGTTTTTTTATCGAGCCCTTTCTCCTCCAATCCCTTACCCTCCCAAACTATGTCAAAACCCGCTACTTTAAACGCTTCCTCTATAAATTCCCTAACCGAGTGGCTTTCCCCGGTTGCCAAAACATAATCATCCGGTTTTTCTTTCTGCATCATTAACCACATCCCATACACATATTCCGGGGCATACCCCCAATCCCTCTTGGCATCCAAGTTCCCAACCACCAGTTTATCTTGTTTGCCATATTTGATTTTTGCAACAGCCAAACTCACCTTTCTCGTTATAAACTCCTGACCCCTTAAAGGGGATTCGTGGTTGAACAATATACCTGAACACGCAAAAATACCGTATGCCTCCCTGTAATTTACGGTTATCCAATGCGCAAAGAGTTTTGATATTGCATAAGGGCTGCGTGGATAAAAATATGAGTTTTCATCCAAGGGGAGGGTCTTAGCCTTTCCAAACATTTCACTCGTTGATGCCTGATAAAACTTTGTATCCGGTTTAATAGTCCTAATCGCTTCTAAAATCCTTAAAGTTCCAATTGCGTTAATTTCCGATGTTAGAATGGGTTGTTCAAAGGATGCCGCTACAAAACTCTGGGCGGCAAGGTTATAAATCTCATCCGGCTTAACCCTTTCTATTGTCCTCCAAATGTTTGAAAGTTCTAACAAATCCATATAAACAATCTTAACATCGTTTATTATTCCCAACTCCTTTAACCTCCAAAATCCCCCCTCCCCACTCCTCCTATCCGCCCCATAAACCTCATATCCCTTTTCCAAAAGCAGTTTTGCCAAATATGCCCCATCCTGTCCCCTAATTCCCGTAATTAGAGCCACCTTTGACATAGTTGGGTATTCTAAGGCCTTTAAAAAACAAAACAGGGGTAAAATTCCCGCCTATGAGGTTTGTTGTATTTGAAAAGAGGGAGAGAATAGCCATTATTAGGATAAACAGGCCCGATAAACTAAACGCCCTATCACCCGAGGTTTTGGATGAATTGGAAGCCTATGTGGATGAGGTTTCCAACGATAAGGGTATTTTAAGCGCGATAATTACGGGAACGGGAAAGGCTTTTGTTGCCGGAGCCGATATAGGTTATATCAAAACCCTTGATGAAGAAGGCGGATATAAAATGGCTTTGAGGGGTCAGGAGGTATTCTCAAAAATAGAGAATTCTCCTAAGGTTTTCATAGCAGCCGTAAACGGTTATGCCCTCGGGGGTGGGTGCGAATTGGCCTTGGCGTGTGATTTTATAATAGCCTCGGAAAACGCGGTTTTTGGACAGCCAGAGGTTAACCTCGGGATTATGCCCGGATGGGGTGCGACACAGAGGTTGGTAAGGAAGGTTGGCATGAATTGGGCCAAATATCTGATACTAACGGGTGATAGGATAGACGCAAGGACGGCATACCACATAAGTCTGGTTCAGAAGGTTGTAAATCACGATAACCTTATGGATGAGGCTATAAATATAGCAAGCATTATATCGGAGAAGGGGCCATTAGCCCTTAAACTTTCAAAGGAAGCGATTAATAAATCATTTGAACTTGGGGATTTTGGTTTTAATTATGAGGCTATGCTCTTTGGAAAAACCGTTGGGAGTCCCGAGAAGGATGAGGGGATAAACGCCTTCTTTGAAAAGAGGAAACCTAACTTCTTGAAATGAAACTTTCCATTGTTATACCGGTTTATAACGAAAAGGATTTTTTCCCCCTCATATTTGAGAAGGTTTATAAAATGGATTTCGGTATAGACAAGGAAATAATCGTAGTTGATGATTTTTCCACAGACGGTACTCGGGAATGGATAAAGGAAAACATAGAAGGACTTCCAAATGTTAAAGTAATTTATCACGAAAAAAACGGCGGGAAAGGGGCGGCTTTGCATACCGCCTTTAAACACGCATCGGGTGATATAATAGCAATTCAAGATGCGGATTTGGAATACGACCCCAACGACCTTATACCTATGATAAAACTTATAACCGATGGGCATGCGGATGTAGTATACGGTTCAAGGTTTTACGGAAGGCCTCACAGGGTTCTTTACTTTCACCATTTTATGGGGAATAAAATTATATCAAACTTGATAAACTTTGTATGCGATATGACCTTCTCCGATATAGAGGTGTGTTATAAGGTTTTTAAAAGGGAAATCCTCAATTATTTTGATCTAACCCTTACGGATTTCGGTTTTGAAGTTGAATTTACAATGAAAATGTCAAAGGTTGCAAAATTAAAGGGTTGGCGTGTATATGAGATGGGTATAAGTTATCACGGGAGAACTTATGCGGAAGGCAAAAAAATAAATTGGAAAGATGGTGTAAAAGCCCTTTATTATATCTTTCGTTTCGCATTTTGGAAACCAAAAGTATAGCTTGACCACCTTATAATGAGGGCTCTATGAAAGAAGATTTAAGATATGCTGTAAAAGGCACGGGTTGGGCAAAGTTTATCTCGGTAATGATGATTTTAGGGGGAATAGGGGGTATCCTGGGATGTATAACTATACCCTTGGGTATAGTTCAAATAATAGCGGCCATGAAGTTGTGGAAAACCGCCGAAGAAATGAACAGATACAAAAATACTTTGGATGACAAGGATTTATACGGCGTATTGGATAATCTCAGCGGGTTTTTCACATGGTATGGATGGGCAACTCTAATAGGGATAATATTAGGAGTGATAATACTCGTTTTGTATGCAATTTTGATATTTATGGGTGTTTTCAATAGTCTCAACACCCTTTGAGTGTGATACTTGACAAGAGGGGGTAAGAGAGGCATAATTGAGAGGTTTAGGTGAATGGTAGG
>CAYRSH010000095.1:0-3102 GCA_964426895.1 uncultured bacterium | reverse complement strand
GTTGGTAGCATTTTGGGTTTTCTTAGGTTTTTAAAAAGTAAGGGCTTTGAAGTTCATGGTGTTTTAAAGGATGGTATTCCAAAGGTTTTTGACTTCCTCGGGGGAAACGGTGAGATAAATACAAACCTTCCGGATGCGGATGTTTATATCCTTGTGGATGCGAGCGATTGGGATAGAACGGGGTTTCCTACGCCGGATAAACCCATAATAAGGTTTGACCACCACCTTACGGGTAAAAGGTATTCGGAATACGATATATTTGACGAAAAATATCCCAGTGCGACTTCCGTAGTTTTAGAATTCCTTAGGTTTTGGGATGAAGGTAATATTGACTATTCCGTAGCCTTACCACTTTATGTTGGATTATTAACGGATACGGGCAGCTTTAAAAACCGTGAAGGAACAAAATCCTTTGAAGATGCGATATACCTTATAAACAAAGGGGTTAATCCCAAATGGGTTGCGGAAAAGGTTTTTAGGGAAACCCCTTTTGAAACTTATAAACTCCTATCCTTAGCGCTAAAAACCTTAAATGTTGTGGATGGCAAAATCGGGTATATGATAGTTAGGGAGGAGTTTTTTAAGGAAACGGGTACAAGTAAGGAAGATACCGAGGAATTCGTTGAGTATCCCTTATCCATAAGGGGTGTGATAGTTGCCTTTAAAATGGAATGGGATCCGAGGGGTTATTGGAAGGTGGGTTTGAGGAGTAAGGAAGGGGGTCCCAATGTTGCGGAGATAGCCCAAAGGTTTGGAGGAGGCGGGCACTACTTTTCCGCAGGCTGTAAAGTTTATGGTTCGGAACAAGAGGTTTTAAATGCCCTTATCTCGGAGATTAAAAGGTATATATAAACACCTGCCAAACATCGTAAGTTTAAGCCGTGTATTCTTTGGATATTTTTTAATCCTTGCCCTTTTAAAACACGACGAAATAACTTTTTGGATTTTTTTAACATTAACCGCCTTATCCGATGGATTGGATGGGTTTTTGGCAAGAAGGTTGAATACAGTTTCCAATCTCGGTAAGGTTTTAGATCACACCGTTGATAAAGCCTTAATGCTAACAATTGCGTACATACTGACCTTAAACTACGGGTTGCCCGTTTGGGTATTTTATATCCTCATACTTAGGGAATTGATAACCTCTTTGGTTGCCCTTTGGGTTAAAATCTTAAAGGGGAAATTTCCCTCATCAAACCCCGTAGGTAGGGTTTTTGGATTACTTTCGGCTTTAACCCTTGTAGTCTTCTTTTACGATTACAAGTTCAAGGTTTATGTCCTATATGCGGCAATTATGTTTATGGTTATTTCTTCCGTGGCAAACGCATTATCGCTTAAAAGATGGGTGTAGGATTTTTTCCTTGACAAAGAAAAATGTTCAGCCTTAAAATACCGTATTATGTTAATGCTCGTTCAAGGTTTTTACCTTGGGCAAGCATTTGAGTTTGGAATAACGGATGGCACATTTATGATATTCAAAATAACGGATGCGTATGCGGTATCAAACGATGTGGTGGATATAGTTGGGATAGCCACAAAAGATGAATATAACATATACATCTTCAAAATAAGGATGGACACCCGTGGGAATGTATTGGAAGAAAAGTACATAGGGCCTTTTGGAGGAGGAAGCACAGGGGTTTATGGTTTATCCAAGGTAAAGAGGTTGCCTAATGGTGATTGGCTTTTCATAGGGGGTGATACAATACAGGACACATCCTTTCCTACTTACCTTCCCCAGATGTTAGTAATGAGGTTGAATTCGGATATGGACAGCATAATATGGAAAAAGAAGTATTGGTATCAGCGTATTGGGGAATACTATCCCCATGGTGTTCATGAGTTTGAGGTATCGGATGATGGGAGGAGGGTTGTATGGATGGTGAATTCTGGGACTGTTGGGATATTCATAGGGATAATAGACTTAACTAATGGAGATTTGTTGAAGACATATAAGATTATAAAAGCTGATACCCTTTGGGGGTATCCTGTTGAGCAACTGGGTGGGGGTTATGCCAAGCCTTTATCTTTAAACGGGAGCAACTTGGGGATTTTGTACGCAAGTATTGTGCCTTTTGAAGGTTGCAGTCCCATTGCTTATGTAGTGGTATCATTTAAGTATTTAGGTGATAGTTTAAGTTTGAATTGGGCGAGGGCTTATTTACCTTATGTTGATACTCCTGTGTGTATAAGGGATACAACTTTAAGGGGTTTATGGGGTTTTAAGTATGACATACATGTGGATGAGGGGCAACCGAGGGTAATAAGTTTTAACAATCCTGCAACTATAATAGATGTGCCTTATGATACGCTTTATACGGTAATAGGAAGGGCTTATAAAGGTTTATTATGTGCCCGACCTGTATATGTAATGAAGTTATCAAAGCAAACCGGTGAGGTAAGGTTTTATAGGGGATTTCGGACAGGGCTTTCAGTGTGTGGTATATGTCCCTTCCAATTTCAATTTTTCCAAGTAGATGCCGCTCAACTTTTAGGTAATAGGGGATGGGTAATGATAGGGTATGATGGATGTCCTCCCGAAAGTTTTGGAATAGGTTATTTAGACGGGAACTTGAACAATTTGCGGATTATACAGGAAAACTGGATACCATATTCAAACAGACTGGGCTTTATAAAGGAGGTAATGATAAACAAATATATTGGCGTTGCGATGTATTACAGGGATTTTTGGGATAACAAAAGGGGCATAATAAGCTTCATTAGCAGGAGCACAATAAATTCACCTCCGGGGTGTTATCTTAGGTATGATTACACATGGGACGATACGGTAAAGGTAATAGACACCGTAATAAGTGTAAGAGTTGATACAATATTGGCCAATGTATCGGATAGGAGTTCCGACAGTTTGAGGTATGAGGCTTTCAGGTTTGAGGATTTAGGTGGTGGTTGTAATCCCGTTGGCAGGGGTCGTTCTGGGGTTCAGGGGAAGGATGCAGTAGGTATATGTGGGGAGTATAAGTTATACGATATAAGTGGTAGGGAGGTGAAGGGGATAAAGGGCAAGGGGGTATATTTTGCCGTGTTTAAGGATGGAAGGGTAAAGAAGATAATAAAAAGGAGGTGAGGTATGGTATTGATAAT
>CAYRSH010000094.1:0-3149 GCA_964426895.1 uncultured bacterium | reverse complement strand
GTTATTAGCCTACCTATAAGGGGTTAAAACCATTTATGGCGTGGAATTCGGCCAATGTCATCGCCCCGTTATTAGCCTAGGGTGTATAATTGCGAGTTATGAGAGGGTTGTATAGGGCGGTATTAAGTGGGAATTTTGAATGGGTTAAGCGGATTGTTGAAAAAAACAAGGATGAGGACATCAACGAAAGGGATGGGAGTGGGAAATCGGCATTACACTATGCGGCGGAGAAGGGATATTTTGAGAAGGATTGTTTTGGAAAAACCCCATTACATTACGCCGATAGAAACGGACATTCGCAAGTGGTGAATTTTTTAAAGGGAATTGAAAACCTATTTTTGGCGGTTAAAGGGCGTAATCCCGGAGGGATTAAGGGTGTGATAAATGCACATGATGAATATGGAAAAACTCCATTGCATTACACGGTGGAGAAAGGATACCTTGATATGGTGAAAATTCTTCTTGAAAAAGGTGCGGATATAAATGCAAAGGATAACAACGGAAAAACCCCATTACACTATGCGACCGAGAAAGGGTATATTGAAGCGGTTAATTATTTCATTGAAAAGGGTGCGAATACCGATTAATTATCTCCCCAAGTGGGGAAGCAACCTTTCCGGTTTTAAATATCTCCCCTCAACAACCCCCAAACCCACAAATTCCCCATCAACATAAACCCTTTTTAATCCCCCTTCACCCTCAAATCTAACCCTATTCCCCCGCAAAAACTTAATACCAAAATCCCCCGTTAAATCCACCCTCTCAATCCAAAAAAGCCCTTCATCCATCGGTATAATATCCTCTTCCGTTATCTCATCAACGCTTTTGGCCATATCAACTTTTATGGGACCTATTTCCGTCCTTTTGAGTTTTTCAAGGTATCCCACCGTCCCCAACCTATACGCTATATCCCTACCGAGAGCCCTTACATATGTTCCCGATGATACCCTGCAAACAAAGGCAATTTTGTCCTCCCAAAACCCCTTTAATGATATGTAATCTATATAAACCTTCCTCGGATTTAATTTTACATCCTCACCCTTCCTCGCCAATTCGTAAGCCCTCTCACCTTTTACCCTTATAGCGGAAAACTTAGGGGGTATTTGCTCATATTCCCCCAAAAAACTCCTCAAAACCCCTTCAACCATTTCCCTGTTCAAAGGTGGTATGGGTTTTTCCATTATAACCTTTCCCTCAACATCAAGCGTATCCGTCTCCTTACCCAAAACGAGGATAGCCTCATATGTTTTTAGCAGGTTCTGAAAATACGGCAAAAACCTTGTGCCTTTACCTATTGCAACTATTAACAAACCCTCCGCAAACGGGTCAAGGGTTCCCTCATATCCCCCCTTAACCCTTAACTTCCTTTGTAATTCGTTCAAAACCTCTCGGGAAGTTTTCCCCACGGGCTTATAAACCCATAAAAACCCATCCTTCATACTTTCCTCGCTATGAATGTATGCTGTGGTGATAGATGGGTTGTTATTAAACCTCGTAAAATTGGGATGTGTTTTATTACGCTTAGTACCACTTTATTAAACATCATTTCCGGCAAAAGGTTTATAAATTCAAATCCCTCGCTTTCAAAAATGCTTTTTATCTTGGAATATGAAAGCAGATAAACATTTTCAAAACCGTTTCCCCTTTTCAAAAACCTTATAATTTTGTCGGCTACCTTTTTGGGAAACCAATGAATAAAGGGCAATCTGTAATGGACCTCCTTTAACAACTCCCTTCCATTTTCAACATGCTCTATGACATGGTTTAACATAACAAACTCAAAACTTTCGGATTTAAATGGTAGTTTTGTTCCGTCCCCTATAACGACATTGGTCTTATTTACCAAAACCTCCTTATCAATTTCAAGCCCTATTATTGTCTTCCCAAACATTTTTGAAAGGACATCCTCTATTATTGCGGGTCCGCAACCCACCGAAAGAAAAGGGGAACTTAAACTTTTAACCCTATCCGCAATTAAGGTGTATATAACCTTTACCCTCTTCACTTTTCCAGTAATCCTTCCCAAACTTACCCATCTTTTAATTTCTTTTCCAATTCCTTTAACTTCGCGTATATTTCCGGAAGTTTAAAAAACAAAGATGCACTCCTCCAAAACTCCAACCTATCCCTCGCCGGAATCTTGCCCGCTAAAATCTTTCCATTATCAACATCCCTATCAACACCAGAACCCGCAAGGATTATAACACTATCCCCTATTCTTAGGTGGTCTGTTATACCCACTTGACCGGCGAAAACACACCATTCGCCCACGCTTGTACCCCCTGCTATTCCCGTTTGCGATGCTATTACGGTATTATCCCCAATCTTCACATTGTGGGCTATTTGAACGAGATTATCCAATTTAACGCCTTCACCTATTACCGTTTTCCCAAAAGTCGCCCTGTCTATACATGTATTCGCCCCTATTCTAACATTGTCGCCGATTATTACCCTTCCAACCTGTGGAATCCTCTCCCAACCCCTTTGAGTTCTTTCAAATCCAAACCCCTCGGAACCTATCACCGCACCGGGGAATATTGTACAGTTTTTCCCTATTTCAACCCCCCATCCTATATACGAAAAAGGGTATATAACCGTCCCATCACCTATAACAACCCCTTCCCCTACGAAAACAAAGGGGTATATAACCGCATTCTCCCCTATTCTTGCACCCCTTGAAATGTATGTAAAGGGCCCTATAACGGCGCTTGGAGAAATCTCCGCACCCTTTTCTATTATGGGTTCCCCTATAAACTTTGGCTTTTCCGGTTCAAAAAACTTCAAGAGTTTTGAAAGGGCTATCCTGTAATTATCCACCCTTATGAACGCCCCAAAGGATACTTGTGGCTTTACACTTGAAATAACAATGCCGATCCTTTCATTCAGCTTTTCCTTACCGTTCCATACGGTTAGATCTCTCTCACCCGCTTCATAGGATTCCTTAATATCCCAAACCTCATAATTTTCATCTCCTTCCAACTCGCCACTTACGATTCTCGCTATATCAACCGCTTTTAAGGGAAATTTAATCATAAGCGAACGGGAAATTATACCGCCGTAAAGGATATGTTGGCGAAAAATCAATAGGCTTTAAAAGGAAAGACTTTTCGGATTTATAATTCCCATTGTATGGAGAACGCTAAGGAGAT
>CAYRSH010000093.1:0-3158 GCA_964426895.1 uncultured bacterium | reverse complement strand
AAGGTTTTAGGTTGTATGGTGCTGTTGCGGGGATGAGGATACAAAGGGGTGTTGAGTATTGAAACACAAGGATGGGAAGGATGTTAAGGTTTTAAACCAAAAGACTTTTCAAGCGTATAATACCAAACATTATGGAAAAGTATGATGCCGTAGTAGTGGGCGCGGGTCCTGCTGGTTCAATGGCGGCCAAGAAGTTGGCGGAAGGGGGCGTAAAGGTTTTGCTACTTGAAAGGAAACCCGAAGTTGGGATGGTGGTTCAGTGTGCTGAGGGTATATCTCACCAATCCTTAACCCTGTTCTTTGAACCCGATCCGAGGTTTATAGCGTCAAGGATAAACAAGGCGAGGTTTTACGCTCCAAACGGAGATTATATTGAAATAAAAAAGGAAGGCGTGGGTTATGTATTGGAAAGGAGGATTTTTGATAGGTTTGTTGCCCAGAAAGCCGCGGAGGCCGGTGCGGAAATACTGACAAACGCCACATTTAACAAACTTGAAAGGAAAGGGGACAAATGGCTTGTACATTTTTCGCATAAGGGGAAAACGGAAATAGTTGAGTGTAGGCTTGTAATAGGTGCGGATGGGCCGGGTTCAAATGTGGGGAGGCAGGCGGGTTTAAAGTTGGATATGGATCCGGAGGATTACCACTATGTTATGGAATACTTTATGGTTCATCCAGCAATTGAGGACGGGAGGATAGACTTCTTTACAGGCGATGAATACTGTTATAAGGGATACGGTTGGAGTTTTCCCAAGGGTGGGCATTACGGCAATGTCGGGGTTGGTGTTGCTTTGGTTCCCCCAGAAATAGGCGCCAAACCCTACCTTGAAAGGTTTGTTAATACTTACTTTAAAGGCGGCAAAATATTGGGTGTTATAAGCAGCGTTGTCCCCGTTGGTGGGCATAAAATGGAAATATACGGAGATGGCGTTATGGTTGTTGGGGATGCGGCGAGGTTAGCCGAGCCAATTTCGGGTGGGGGAATACCGGCGGCGTTATTGTCCGGATCGATAGCGGGTGAAGTTGGCGCAAATGCACTAAAAGAGGGAAATCTCTCAAAGGAGAGGTTAAAGGAGTATCACGATAGGTTTTGGAAGGCGATAAACAGAAGGGAGTATGAATTGGCCTATGAGGTTAGGAAGGTTTTCTTAAAAATGAACGACGAAGATATTCAATACATATTTGAGCAGTTAAAACCCCTCTTCCATGGGAAAGATATAGACACGATAAACGCAACGGAGATAGCGAAATTTATCTTGAAGGCCGCACCTACATTGCTAACATTCGCCGCACAAAAGGGTGGTCCGCAGTTTGTGGATTACCTGAAAAGGGCCATATTCGGATAGTTGAACTACATAATCGTTGTAATCGGGGCAATATTAACGCTTTTGAGTACCACGGTTAAAATATATTTTGATCCGACTTTTGCCGTTTTAACCCTTTCCCCTTCGCTTAAAAGGACATTCTCCTTGGTAATATTCGTTGTTATGGGGATAATAAGGGATGGCCTTTTTACGACATTGCCTTGGTATTCCCCATTTTTACTAACCCTTGCGGTTATAACACTTAGTAGGTTATCTTTTAGTTGGGTATTGGTTGCCTTGGCATCCTCCGGATACTACATTTTGGATGTGATTTTAAGGACATTTTTGTGGAAATCAAACTTTTCCGCCGCCGCATTCCTAATAACCTTAGGCCTTATATGGTTGATAACCTATGCTCAACATAGGTTCTCTTCATAGGTTTTTGGGGAGGTTTGAAGGGGATTTTGGTATAATAGAGGGTGGGGAATACCACCACCTAAAAAGGGTTTTAAGGATGAAATTGGGAGATAAACTTAGGGTTTTTGATGGGGAAAGGGAATACTTGGCGGAAATAGTTTCCTTTGAAGGGGATGTAGCGAAGGTTAAACTTTTACAAGAATTGCCAAAACTCATACCGCCAATAGAATTAACCGTTGCGGTATCCCCGCCAAAGGGTACAAGGTTTGACGATTTAATAGAAAAACTCGTGGAAATAGGGGTTTCAAGGATTATACCTATGATATGCGAAAGGACGGTTAAAAGGCCAAAGGAGAAAAAGGACAGGTGGGAGAGGATCATAATATCCGCGGTTAAGCAGTGCGGAAGGTCGGATATACCGGAAATAACGGAACCCAAAACCTTGGAAGAGATTTTAATCATATCCAAGGATTTTGATAAGAAACTCGCCGGGTTGATAGGTTCGGAAAAATACATATACGATGCGGATTACGGCAAAAAAACCATTATCCTCATAGGTCCGGAGGGGGATTTCACGGATGAAGAAAAGGAGAGAATAATAAAATCGGGTTTTGAGGGGTTTAGCCTTGGTGGTATAATCCTCCGTGTGGAAACCGCCGCTTTGGTTTCATCTTCCGTTATTCTTCAAAGGGCTTGGAGATATGAAGGTTCAAATAATAGGCAAGGGTAGGGTTGGATATTCTTTTTATCTGTTTTTAAAGGGTAAGGGTTTTGATGTAAAAATATTTTCCCGCCATAACGGTGGTGAATTGTTTGAAAGGGGGGATATACTTTTTATAGCCTCTAAGGATGCGGAGATTGAAGAGGTTTCAAGGCAATATTCCAATTTGGATTTTTCGGTTTTTTGCCACTTTTCCGGTGCATTAACCTCAGAAATACTTCCTAAGGATAAAGAAAGGGCGTCCTTTCACCCTTTACAGGCTTTTCACGAACCTAATCCGGATTTGTGGGATGGTATAACCGTTGTGGTTGAGGGGACGGATAAGGCGGTTAATGTTTTAAGGGATTTATCGGAAAATCTGGGTTTGAGGTTTAAAACCATCGAAAGGGATAAAAAAGTTTTATACCACGCCGCCGCCGTTTTGCTTTCAAACCTGATATATGTGCCCCTTATAACTTCCGAAAGGATATTTAAGGGGTTGGGTTTGCAAAGGGAAGATTACGAAAAACTTTTATTAACATCCGTGAAAAACTTTATAAGGTTTGGTAGAGATGGCCTAACTGGTCCGCTTCGCAGGGGCGATTTCAAAACCGTTGAGATGCATAAAAAGGCTTTAAAGGGTTTAGACAGGGAGATATACGAGCGGCTGACAGAATTCCTTATTTATCTCTATGAGTATGAGCAGGTTTAGGGTAGGATTATTAATAGTCGCTTTG
>CAYRSH010000092.1:0-3765 GCA_964426895.1 uncultured bacterium | reverse complement strand
ATGAGGTGGGTCATCAGTGGTGGGCTCATATCTTAACGGAATCGTTTGCGGAATATACGGTAAGGGAAATGTGGGTAAGTTCTTGGAGCATGAGATAGACGGATACTTAAAGGGTAGGAAAAGCGAAACATATAAGGTGGCCTTAAATTCATAAGAAATTATGGATACAAATCCTTACCCTACCCCACACCTCTGGACTTCCCAAATGTGTTATATCCGGCAATTTCAGATACCCTTTTAAACCAAAAAGGGGATGGTATGAAAGGATAATTGTTTATGACTTTAAGGCTGATAACTTCAAGTATGAGAACGGTCTTACTTTCAGGAAGTTTGAATATGACGAAAATGGAAACGAAAAAGAGATTAAACCGGACGATGTGGTTGAGGTTGGTTTTTATAAAGGAAATGATTTAAAGGGAACTAAGCGGGTTAGGATAAGAAACACTAATGGGGAGTTGAGGATTAATTTAAACTTTAAACCCGATAAGGTTGTCCTTGACCCATATCACAAACTCATCAACCGTAGAATACAACAACATTGCCCCGTAAAACCCTATCCTTAGTGCTCATCGGTATATTTTTACTGTTAAGCGGGATATATTTGGGGTTAATAAGGGCGGGTTATAAATTTCCCGGTATAAGCATATCCTTTAACCATTCGGTTATTATGATATTCGGGTTTTTGGGGACATTAATATCCCTTGAAAGGGCTGTGGCCATAAAAAAGGGGTGGATATACCTATCGCCCGTTTTGTTCTCCTTAGGTTCTATACTATCCCTTTTCCAAAGGGAGTTATTGCTTATTGGGGTTTTGGCATCTTTCATATTGGCCTTTGCGTTTTTTTATCTAATCAAAATTTACGGTTTTAGGTTTCAATGGTTTGTTATGGCCTTAGGAGCGATATTGTTGGGAATGGGAGGAATTTTGTATGTTTTGGGTTTTAATATAAACTTTGTATTGGGTTTTTGGTTCTCTTCTTTGATTTTAACCATAGGGGCGGAGAGATGGGAACTTTCCGTAATGTTTGTTAAAAGAAAGGGAAGGAATTTTACATTTTTTGTAATCGTCCTTTTTATGTGTTTGGTATCGGCAACACCTTATGATATTTTAAAGGGTATTTCCTTTTTACTTATGGCATTATGGCTACTGTATTACGATGTTGCGGTTTTTAACATCAAGGGGAGGGGTCTTGTAAGGTTTGTTGCTATAAACCTACTGGCCGGATATATATGGCTTTTGGTTGGGGGTTTGGGGTGGATGTTTAGCCTTCCCTACGATTTGAAGATACATTCAATAACCTTAGGTTTTGTTTTCGGAATGATTTTCGCCCACGCACCCATAATATTCCCTTCAATAATGGGTAAGAAATCCTCTTACAGTTCGATGTTATACATACCCTTTTTACTTTTACACCTATCCCTAATTATCAGATCTTTTGCGGATATAAAACTTGGAAGCCTTTTAAATGCAATCTCTATAATCCTTTACCTTGCAATTTTGCGGTTTAAGGTAATCGTATAGTTGATACGAATCCGTTCTCACACCTAATAAAATATATGCCCCTTCGCAAATTTTTCGTAGAATTACCGACATATCTACCCAAAACATCATAAACCCTTATATCACCTTTGCAGGTTTTGGTTTTTTCCTTTGAAACCTTTACGGATGTCGGGTCGGATAGTTTTATAACGAGTATATCCCTGTTTGTAGGCGTAGAATAAGAATAACCACACGCATAAACATCCCCACCGTATGTATCAACGGACATAACCACATCGTTATCGGAGTAAGGGGAGTTATACCTATAAGTCCATATCGTATCGCCGGTTGTGGAATTGAGTTTAACAAGCAGGAAATCTAAACCCGAACCCATCCCCGTTGAATACCCATAAACCAATATATTACCATCGGACATAAGGGTTATGCCATCAAAGTAATCGTCAGAATTTGCGGGGCCGTTATATGTATATTGCCAAACCATATTGCCTGTACTGTCAAGTTTTACAACATAACCGTCAAGTTTTGATACCCCGTTATCCAAATATCCCACCGCATAAATGTTGTTGTTTTCATCAACCACGGCATCCGTAGCGGCATCCGTTGAATTACCCCCGCCGTTTTTAAAATACCTCCACCTTATCCCCCCTGTTTCCTTTTGGAATTGTATAACCACAAAATCCTCGTTGGGCCTTCCATCGCTTGAATAACCTACAACGATGGGGTGTTTGTTTGAACCCGTATAAACACCGTAATAACGGCTATTTGAAGGGTCGGTATAACTCCAAATTTGACTCCCACCCGTTGAAACCTTTTGAACCTCTCCCCTCGCACCAAAACCCACAAATGTTAATGTTGTATCGGGATTCGTATAACCATCGGTATATGTATAACCTCCGGGTTCATAAATCCATAGTCTTTGCCCCGTGGATCTGTTAATCTTAACCGCAAACCTGCGGCTTGAACCAAACCAACTTGAACTATAATTCTCGTAATCCGTACCGTATGCATAATAGGAATTTGTATATTCATCTACGGTTAAACCCGAAAACCCCGGCCTCCTTGAACAACCCCCAATGCTGTCAATGTAATCCCAAACCTTAACACCGGAGTTCAACTTAACAACATATCCGCATGCTGTATTATCCCCGCTATAAGGATATGATGTCCCCGCACCTACGATATACCCATCAATTGGGTCTATTCCCAAATCCTTTACATTACTCCTACCCGTGCCCGGAAACGCAAATATATACTGCCATAAAAACAAACCATCCGCAGGGTTTATTTGTGCTACATAAACATTGTTTCCGTAGTTTCCCGATATAACCGGTTGATCGTTATCAACAATTACCTTATAGCACATGTCATTATCGCCGCCGTCTATACGCCTTTCCCAAACGAGAAAAGTTATAATAACGGGCATACGGGAATTTTAAAGTTGGGGTATAAATAAAAAAAGAACCCGGACCACGACCTACTTTCGCCCCGCATCACGGCGAGGCTATCATCGGCCCTGGGGGGCTTAACTTCCGGGTTCGGAATGGGACCGGGTGTCTCCCCCCCGGTATGGTGGTCCGAGCATTCAATTATGCCTAAATTTGGGTTGAATGTCAAGTATAAAATCCATTTCCCATATTTCCGGAGAGTTTGAGATATTACCCAAGGCTTGGATTCGTTTAATAACTCCGTCTGGTATGGAATTAAATCTACCGGTAAGGCATAAAAGTACAGGTTTAATGTTAAACCTCCTACCCCCAATAATGTGCCCACCTATATCTTCTCTTGCCCAGTTTATGTAATACTCTAACTGCATAGGTGCAAAATTAACACCAATCCCTGATTTTGGATGCTTTAACTCAATTATCCTATAAATATCAATCTTCTGCATTCCTGAACCAGCAAATACCTCGTTTCCTATCCATACGATATTCTTTCCGAAAATTTGAGGAAGAAAATTGTTGTTTAGTAAATATGCTTGAAGATGTGTTTCTGAATTTTTAACATCATTTAAAGATACTTGAATGGGGCTTCCAATATTATGAGTAGATGTTTGATTGCCTTGAGCTATTTCATATCTATTCTTGTCAAATGTAAAGTCTTGTCCTGACAAATGTTGCCCATTATTTTCGTCTTTTATTAAAGAAATCAATCTTTCAACTTCCCAAGGAAATAACATTGTATTTCCTCGCCTTGCTTTCATTTTTCTATAAATGCTATCCATTCCAATACACCTTTTTGATAAACTCTGTAAGGTTTAATTTTTT
>CAYRSH010000091.1:0-3973 GCA_964426895.1 uncultured bacterium | reverse complement strand
CAGTATACCCTATATTCATCCGCGTTCTCAACGCTCTTCCATACTATTTGGAGATTATTGCCGCTGTTGGTAGCCGTCTTACTCAATATCTCGGGGTTCCCGCCAAGCGTGAGGGTATCCCTTCCTTCACCGGTATCCGGTCCAGAACCCGTATCCTTTCTACAACCCGAAAACCAATAAACCGCCAGAACCAAAAAAGGCAGGATATAAAATATTCCCCTCATAACTTTGAATTTTAAGGTTGAAAAACAAAAAAGGGGGCAAAAGCCCCCCTGCCTATAACTGCGAATTAGATGTTATCTTACAATATATGGGAATCCCCAGGCTTCAAACAGGTATTCCGATGATGAGGTGTCAAAGGAAGGTACGGTTATTAAGTCCGCGATCGCGTTATATCTACCAGTTTTCGTGGTTATTGCATATGTCCTACTCATATACCCGGCGGCGGTATCAACAATCATAGCATCCCTGTGATGGGAGTTGTTCCAATGGTGTATATATCCGTAAGCGGAATTCAAAGGCCTTGCGAAAACCCTAACTTCAACATTCTCACCGGCATTGTAGAATATTTGTGAGGTATCAAGGAACTCGTTCAAAGGATCCTTAAAAACTTTCGTTCCGGATGATGAGCCTATAACGACAAGGGAATCTATGGTAAATGGCATGCTACCGCTTACAGGTGAGAACTTTACACCGCTAATCTTCACAAGTCTCCACCTTCTGGCTATTTTTTTGAATATTGCATTCCTTTCCGCCTTGTCCTCTAAGGGTTTTGAAACATATATTAGACTATCGCCGTATGGGTCATAACCCGTAATTATTCTAAATTGTCCTTTAAATGTCCATATTGCATGTACGAAGGCCGAATCCCCAACTACGGTTATGTTGTATGTTTTTATGGTTGAATCTGGCCAGATATGCCTATACCAGTTTTGAGGACCCATAGTTTTTGTGGATGTGGTATCAGGGATACCCCCGTACACCAAGGCTAAGTTGAACAGGCCATCCGTCTCCAAGATGGCCCTTATCTCGTCCTCATCCGTGGTGGCTTTTTTACACCCCGCCACCACACCAACTGCCACGAGTAAAACTATAAACCTGTTCATAAGCAATATATTAGATTCCGGGATGTTCCCTTATCCCACACTTCCCTCCATTTCCAATTCTATCAGCCTGTTTAATTCAACGGCATATTCCATAGGTAGGGTTTTGGTAAAGGGTTCTATAAAACCGAGGACTATCAAAGAATACGCTTCCGCCTCGGTTAAACCCCTACTCATAAGGTAGAATATCTCATCATCCCCAATTCTGCCAACCGTTGCTTCGTGCCCTATATGAACATTATCCTCCTCAATTTCTATGTATGGATATGTGTCAGATCTGGAAATGGGGTCAAGGATTAGGGCGTCACATCTAACATTTGATTTCACCCCCTTTGCGCCCTTTACAACTTTTAATATACCCCTGTAAGTCGCCCTACCACCATCCTTTGAAACGGATTTTGATGTTATGGTTGATGTTGTATAAGGCGCCAAATGTAATGCTTTTGCCCCGCTATCCTGAATTTGCCCCTTACCTGCGTATGAAACCGTTAATATTTCGGTTCTTGCTCCCGGTTCTTTGAGAATAACACCCGGATATTTCATCGTTACCTTGCTTCCCAATTCCCCATTAACCCATTCAACAAAGGCATCCCTATAAGCAATAGCCCTTTTCGTGACGAGGTTATATATATGTTTTGCCCAGTTTTGGATTGTTGTATATCTTACATGGGAGCCGGGTTTTGCGATTATCTCAACAACGGCTGAGTGTAGGGAACCGGAGGAATATATAGGGGCCGTGCAACCCTCAATATAATGCACTTTAGCCCCCTCCTCAACTATTATAAGCGTTCTTTCAAACTGACCAAAATTTTCAAGGTTAATACGAAAGTAGGTTTGAAGCGGAATATCAACCTCTACACCTTTTGGAACATATACAAAGGAACCACCCGACCATACGGCCGTATTTAAAGCGGCGAATTTGTTATCGGAATAGGGAACAACCGTGCCGAAGTATTCTTTAACGAGATCCGGATATTCCCTAACCGCCGTGTCCATATCCGTGAAAATTACCCCTTTCCTTTCAAGGTCTTCCCTTATCTTGTGGTAGATTACTTCGGAATCGTACTGGGCGGTTACCCCCGCCAAATATTTCCTCTCCGCCTCGGGTATTCCAAGCCTTTCAAATGTCCTTTTAAGCGCTTCCGGAACCTCATCCCAGCTCCTCGCCTTTCTGTTCGGATCCGTGGGAGAAGCATAATATACGATTTTATCAAACATGGATTCAACTTCCGAAAGGTCTGGGCCCCATGTGGGCATAGGCCTTCTTATGAAGTGTTCGTAAGCCTTTAACCTGATCTCCCTCATCCAATCGGGTTCTCCCTTTATGTGGGATATTTCCTCAATTAACTCCCTTGACAAACCGGGTTTCCCTATGTATTTGTATTCAATCTCATCCTTAAAGGCATATTTTGAATAGTCAAACTCCAACTCCGGATACTCTTGTTTAACCTTTGGCATACTCCACCTCCTTTAACAAACTCTCATAACCCTTTTCCTCCAATTCAAGCGATAACTCAAACCCCCCGCTCTTAACTATCCTACCATCAACCATAACATGCACATAATCCGGCTTTATAAAGTTCAAAATCCTTTGGTAATGGGTGATTATAAGCATTGAAATATTCGGGTTTTCTTCTTTGGCTTTTGTTAAGACATCACCGACCAGTTTTACGGCATCTATGTCCAAACCGGAATCTATCTCGTCAAGTATTGCTAACTTTGGTTTTAATGTGAGGAGTTGTGCCACCTCGGACCTTTTCTTTTCACCACCGGAGAAACCCACATTTAGATACCTGTCTATGAAATCCTCCATTTTTAACTTTCCATAAGCCTCTTTTAACATTTTCCTGAATTCAACGGGGGATATTTTCCATCCCCTTTCTTGCGCCGCTTTCCAAAGCATTTGCGAAACCCTCACACCTTCAATTTCCAAAGGGTGCTGAAAGGCTAAGAATATACCCTTTTTTGCCCTTTCATCGGTAGAAAGTTCCAAGATACTCTCGCCTTCAAACAGTATATCTCCCTCCTCAACGGTGTACGCGGGGTGTCCCATTATTGCGAGGGTTAATGTGCTCTTACCCGACCCATTGGGACCCATAACCGCGTGTATCTCCCCGGGGTTTATGGTTAAATTAACCCCCTTCAATATCCTGTTGCCTTCCACAGATACCGCCAAATCTTTTATTTCAAGCAGTGCCATATGCGGGTATTATAAGGCTGAAAATTGACTTAAAAGGTCAGGATTTATTTACACCCCTTACCGGTGTATGCGCATAGATCGTACCTAAAAATGTAAGTCTTTACATAAGGGGGTATGGGTGTGGGGATTTTTGAAGATGTTATACAATTTATAGTCGTTGAACTACCTCCACAATCCCCACCCGACGAGCCACTAGAACAATCACCTCCCGAAGAACCACCACTACAATCCCCACCCGATGAGCCACAAGAGGGTTCTCCGCTAACGCAGTTAAGCCTTAATTCCGGTATAGCCACACTGGCGCATCCCAAAATGACTATATCCTGACCCTCCATGAGTATCGTAAGGACTGCTATGCTCGTCAAAGCCCCAAATGCCCCGAAAAAACAAGCATCGGAGGCCTTTCTATGGGCAACATCTTTACATTCCTTGTGTAAATCGTATCTCGCCCAGCTGTAAAGGGGGCAAGAGGGAGGGAATAGCGCGGATAATACGAACGGGGCAACCGCATCCTCCAAGGGTTCAAACTCATACTCACACATATTGACCGTATCGGCCCTTGTAATGATAAGGGTTGATAGCATTAATGGAAATTATACGCTTGAAAAATCTTTCGGCTTGAAGTTTTTGGGGTTTAAAACCTTAACATCCTTCCCATCTTTATGCTTTA
>CAYRSH010000090.1:0-4033 GCA_964426895.1 uncultured bacterium | reverse complement strand
ATCAAAATTTCCCAAAGCAACGGAAAACGCCGTTATACCATCCGGTGGGTATCCACCAACACATTTGAAGGTTTAACCTATATAAAGCGATGCCCTTTTATATACCTTCAAAAGTTCATCCCTCAAATTAAACAAATATGCGCTATCCAATTCCCCGTAAAAAGTCTTGAATTTTCCCACACTGTGGAATTTCTTTCAGGTTTTTGGATTTTAAATTCCATCATCACTTATTAAAACGGCCTTTTTGCCGGCCAAATGGGGATACAAAAGTATGACAAATGTCCCAAGACTATCGGTTAAGTATGTTATTGAAGTATTGGCAACTTCAAAGGTTATTTTTTTATATCTATAAGGTTCGCTACCCATTAAAACTTTTATGGGAATTGGAACGGGGTATATTCCTTCTACCCCCAATACCCTTTTGTGCGGCTTCAAATAAATATTAAAGCAGGTTCATATCGGCGTAATCATTCCAAAAAATATATGTAGTATTTATCCTTAAACCTATCCTTTAAAACCCCCTTGGCCTCTTTCTTACCCAACTTATATGCCCTATAACAACATTCGGCGGCAAATAATCCATCACCCTTTTGGCATATCTCGTAATACTTGTTTGATGCATCGCCTTTTAAACCCTTACTTTCAAGGAAAACCGCCAAAAGGTATGTATCATAAAGGCTTTTCTCCTCAATTAAAACATTCCTGTTTGTCAGTATTGAAAGGTATGTGCTGGCAAACTTTTTTTGTTCAGGTATCTCATCCCAGATCTTGTAAAGGAATAGGGCCTCCGGGTCGTCTTTGGAGGCGTTTAAAAGGGCGTTTTTACAACCACCATCCGTTGAGCAAACGAATAAAGCCGAAAGCAAGCTCATATATAACCCCTTCCAATCATCCAAACCTTCCAACCGTTTAACTTGTTATTCTTCAAAACCCCGACGGAGTCTATGATCATTGGGTTTTTAACCGTTGTCTTTATCCTTTCCCAATTAAGTTTTGCAAATTCATTCCAAGCGGTTAATATGAGAACCACATCCACACCTTCAAGGGCTTTATACGGGTCGTTATGTATCTCCGCGTATCCCTCAAAAATGGTTTTGGCGTTTTCCCCACCCATGGGATCATACGCCTTAATCTTGGCACCCATTTTTGCAAGCCTCGTGATTATAGGTATTGATATGGAATTCCTCACATCATCCGTATTGGGCTTAAATGTTAAACCCAAAACCCCTACGGTTTTGTCTATTAAAACGCCTCCCAAAGATTCTTTAACCCTCCAAATTATTTTCCTCTTTTGAGCCTCGTTTCTCTTGTGTATAGCCTCCAAGAATTCGGCACTGTAATGGTTTTCCTCCGCCATCCTTATTAAAGCCATCAAGTCCTTTGGAAGACAGGGGCCACCATAACCCGGCCCGGGTTGTAAATATTGCCTCCCTATCCTCGGGTCCAAGCCCATACCCTCCGCAACCGCAAAAACATCCGCCCCCATAGCCTCACAAATCGCCGCTATTTCATTAATAAAGGACACTCTTGCCGCCAAAAAAGCGTTTGATGCATATTTTATCAACTGGGCGTCCTTTATTGATGTTATAAGCTTTGGTGCATTTATCCCCTCGTATAGTTTCATTATCTCCTCTGCTATCTCCCTTTTATCCGCACCCACAACTATTCTGCTTGGATTAAAGAAATCGTATATTCCGGTTCCCTCCCTTAAAAACTCGGGGTTATAAGCCAACTCGTAATCCCTACCCCTTATCTTCCCCTCACCCTCTAAAACCTTTTCCAGAGCCTCCAAACTCCCAACCGGTGCGGTACTCCTAACCGTAAGAATGGCGAATTTGTTTAAAAACCTCCCTATGTTTCTTCCGGCCTCCAACAACTGGCTTAAATCCGCGCTACCATCCTCATCCATCGGTGTATTAACAGCTATGAATATATACTTGGTATCCTTAACAGCATAAGATACATCATCCGTAAATTCTAAGTTTCCGTTCTCCAAAGCCTTTTTTAAATATTCTTCCATCCCCTCTTCAAAAAACGGCATCTCACCTCTTTTGAGTTTCTCAATCTTGTTTTTATCCTTATCCATTCCAATAACCTTATGCCCCAAGGATGCAAAACCCACGGCGCTAACAAGACCCACATATCCCGTTCCTATAACGGATATTTTACCCATAGGCGTTTATTCTACCGTAGAATTATTTGTCCATGCGGAGGTGGTTGGTAATATTATCCTTAACGGCCTTGAATTGCAGGTATAGGGGTTTGCCCGAGGAAATCTTTATATATCCAATTCAACAAGGTGATATTTGGTATTATGAGGAAAATGTTGGGGATACCTTATCGGTGGTGGATTCCATTGTGGTTTTAAAGGATACGGTTTATACTTATGAAGGCAATACGGTTCCCGCTTGGAAAGTTCAAAAATCACACGAGAGCGCTTCACAAGGTTTAATAATAGATACAAACACAACCTTTGTTTATAAAAACACGATAATGGAAATCTTACCGGTTGGAGGCTTATTCCCGGATAGCATCCTATATAACGGGCAATGGGTAAAATTCGTTTATAACGAGGATAGCGTTATCGTCAGTTGGCTACCTTTAAAGGTTAAACCCGGGGATAAATGGGCTATGGCAAGGGGTTCCGGAAGGGTGGTATACGGGAGTTTGGACTGCCCTATGAGTATAACCATAGATGCGGAAGCGGTGGGTTATGAGGATGTCGTATATAAACCCTTGGATAAAAGGTTTAAAAGTGATACGGTTTTATACAACGGCGATAGTTTGCTTTTTGAGAAGACTTTAAAGGTGGAGTACAAGGTAAAAACCAACATGTGTGCTATACCTTTGGAAGTTGTATTGCTAACGATATGGTGGAAGAGCGGTGTAGGACCGGTTAAAAACGACGCCCTCGGATACCCAAACAACCTTATAACCCACCTCATAGGTTGGAAAAGGTCTTAAAGGGAGAAATTTTTAGGAAAACCATACACATTTTGGCATATTTGTATGCGGTGGTTTTGTATTCTTGCAGGGATGATTTAATAGTTTTTTTGGGACTTCCGGCGATTATAGTCTTTTTAGATGCTTTGAGGTTATTCTTTAAGCCTTTTAACAGGGTTGTAATCCTACTTTGGGGTTATTCAATAAAACCTTATGAGAGGAGGAATTTAAGCGATGCAACGGTTATGGCAATAGGGGTATGGTTGTGTGTATTAATATTTGGAAAGTATTCCCTTGTGGGTTTGGCAATATCAATCGTTGGGGATGCCTTTGCATCTTTGGTTGGGAAGTTTTTCGGTAGAATTAGGTTTAAAAACGGAAAATCCTTAGAGGGTTTTTTGGCTTTTAACCTTTGGGCTCTCATAATAGCCTTATTCAGTGGGGAATTGTTTCCTTATGTTTTGATAACGGGAATTATAACCTCACTATTTGAATTCCTATCACCACCTCTTGAAAACTTAACACTCGGGATTGTATCAAGTTTTACATTTTTCGCTATTTTACGATTACCTTTTTGACATTTGAACAACCCACACCTTTAAAGAAAATCCAATAAACCCCCCTTTTAAGGTTTATATCGCCCTCACCTTTTGCAACAAGCCTGCCCGCGACATTAAACACCATAAACTCCCCATCCCCGTACAACCTTACGCCATTTTTATAATCCTCCATATTGAAATTACACTCACCTTCCCCAATATTTGAAAATTCCAACCTTACGCTGTCTATTTTAAACCTTGATGTTCCCGCAAAGTTTGTAATAACATCAATCCTATACTGAAACTTGTTGCTTGATGATAGGTACGGAGAATTAACAACACTGTCGTTTATTTCCACCCATCTATCCCAAGAGCCGGAATAAAACCTCCTCGCAAAAACCTTAACGGTTTGCCCGGCAAAATCCCCGAACAAGTAAAACCTTACAAGGGATAGGTTATAGGGTAAATCTATAACGGGGGATATATAACCGAAGCGATTACCCCTATCATACACATTGCCGAATATTTGAACGGATAGGTTTCTACTCGCC
>CAYRSH010000089.1:0-4039 GCA_964426895.1 uncultured bacterium | reverse complement strand
CGGTTCATCCCCTTGGTTATTGGATTTTCAAGCACCTCAAAATATAAAGTCTTCGCTGCTGGCTTTTTGAACTCCTAAACCTTCCCTTTCAAAATAAGCCTTTGTCCTAAATTTGTAGATTATAACAGAGTCTTCGCTTTCATCCAAAATTTCCTTTAACTCGTCCTTTAACCTCATAAGGTTAGCCTTTGTAATCTCGCCTTCAAAAACTGAATTTTGAACCCAAGTTAAATACTTTTTACAAATCTTATGCACCTTTGCCACCCTTTCAACATTCACATCATAAACCAGAATCACAAACATTTTATTCCCTTACCGTAAAGGGTTTATAAACCTTCTCACCCAAAAAATGTTTATACAACTTGTAGCATTCCAACCTTATAAGCCTGCGATAAGAAACCTTACCGATGTTTTTATACCTAATAGTTTCTGAAAGTTTTTTCTCATATTCTTCCACAAAGATTTTCATCCCATTTTCGGTTAAAAAACTCGCATCGGTTTTTTGGTCAAAGTGTTTAATTTTTATCCGTTTCCTATTCAAAAGCCTGAAAATAACCCTATCAACGATTACGGGTTTAAAAACCTCTGCTATATCAAGGTTTAGGGTAAAACTCCTTTGGTTTGTTTCGTGCAAATAACCGATTCTCGGGTCAAGGTGTGTCCTATAAATCTCGGACAAAACAGTTGTATATAATAGGGAATTTCCAAAGGATATTAAGGCATTTAGGGGGTTTTTGGGGGGTCTTTTTGTCCTCTTTTCAAATACGAATTCTTCGGAATTTATCAAATCGCCAAAAAACGAGTAATATTTCTCCCTTTTCTTACCCTCATAAGCCATAATTTCCGGTATGGTTTCTGCACCCTCCAAAACACCTATGTCGTCCAAAAAATCACCGCAAACACCTTTAATGTTTTTCGCCATATTTAAAACAGAACCCAAAACAAAAGACTTTGCTAGAAACAACCTCTTTTCTTCATCCAAAAAATGCCGAACCTGTAAAACCGTCATCAAACCGCTGTTATAGTATTCCCTCGGATAGAAGGAACCCACATAAAAACCGTAATGGTTAAAAAAATGTAAAACGATGTTGTTTTTTGAAAGAAAGGTTAAAAGTTTTGTGTTTAAACTCACCTCACCGAAAATATTTATATCGGAAACCGCATTAACGGGTATAGACCTCTTTCCACTTTCGTTTTCAAGCATAAGGGTGTTATCCTTTCTTGAAAGTTTCCCACTTTGAAAGATGTATATTACCATTTTCATACCCAACACATTTCTTTATAAGCACATTTCTTACAAAATCTGTTTCTTTCCAGAGGGGGAGGCGAAGGCCTTTTTATTATTTCCCTTATCTCCTTAATAACTCCTTTAATCCTCTCCCTGTCCCCGTCTTCCAGTTTTACGCTTATCCTTTTCCTCTCCTTTGGAAACACCAAAAACCCCTCCAAATACACCCCCTTAAAAACTTCAAAATAATACAGATAAAACTTAACCTGCATAATTGAAGCCTCTAAAAACTTGGAGGATTTTTTAACCTCAAAAACCATTTTACCTTTAACCAAATCCACCTTTATCCTGCCATCAATTAAAACCTCTTTTCTCTTTGATAAACGCTTAAAAACTATTTCGCTTAAAGTCCTACCCTCTTCAAGTAGATGAAAACCCTGATAAGGCTTAATACCCCTACCCATAAACCAAACCTGCCTTTTGCATATATGGTAATACCAAACGAGGGTTCCATTTACCATACATCATACCCCTTAACATCCCTCTTAAAACCCGTTTCAAAATCGTAATAATTCTGTAATTCTTCAAGGGGAACAAACCTTAAACCATCCTCTTGATGAACATTTCCCGCATACTTTTGGGGAATTGAAACCAAATAATCCCTCAAACCTTTCCTCAAAAGCAAAAAGTTTTTATACCTTTCAAACCTATCCTCACACCTTAAAACCCTTCCCACAAACTCCTCAAAAATCCTTTTCCCATCCCCATCCGCCTGAACAAAAACATCAACCATATAGGGTTCTTCTTCAACTATCTTAAACCTATCCAAATCCTTATATTCCAACTTTGCCATTGCTTTTAATATCTTCTCCGAATCCTCTTGGCTTCTCTTTTCGGAAACCACTTTAAAGTATTCCTCAACTATGTCAAAATATTCCCTTTCGCAAATTTCATCCCTTAAAACCCTTTCCGTGCTTCGGGTTAAAATCGCTCCGTAAATCCTTGAGGAGTATAAAGTGCCGTTATCATCCTTTAACTTCACCACAATAACCTCACCCAACTCCCTTTTGTTATTTCTATTACATCTGCCAGCAACTTGCACTATACTATCCAAAGGTCCTAAATCCCTAAAAACCATTTCAAAATCAACATCAACACCCGCTTCCACCACCTGCGTTGAAACCAATAAAACTTTTTCACCGCCTTCCAAAGATTTCTTTATTTCTTCAAGCCTTTTTAACCTATGCTTTGGGATTACATTGGTGGATAAATAGAAGGTTTTAAATCCCAAACTTTGGGCATCATGTTTAAGCATATTGTAAAACTCTATGGAAGAATTTACGGTATTTAGGACGACCATAATGCTATTCTTCCCATCCAAAGAGTTCAAAACCAAGTTTTTTAATTCTTCCAAGTTCTCCACATCGTTTTTACACCTTATGCAAGTCCTGTTAAAGGCGAACTTTTTATAATCCGTTGCGTTTATATGGTTTTCGTTTAAAAATATTAGTGGCCTTGTTGCGGTTGATATTATAAAAACATTCCCGAAAACCTCCGATAACTTCTTTAAACCCTCCTCTATCAACCTCCACCATTTTGCATCAATGTTTTGTATCTCGTCAAGGATTACAATGCTACCCGTAAGGTTGCGAAACTTTTTAAGCATACTATTGCTTCTGCCCATTACGGTTTCAAAGAATTGGACAAATGTGGTTATTATTACCTCACTTTCCCACCCTTCCGTTAATAATAAAGCTTCATCAATAGGGGTATCCTCCCCATAACTCCTATACCTCAAATCCGCCAAATGGTGATGTTTTAAAAGGTATGCATCTTCATTACCCCTAAAATCCTTTATATACTCCGAAAAGACCTTGTAAAAAACCTCATAGGTTTGGTCTATTATGCTAACAAATGGCAAAACATATATTATTCTCGGCTTTTTATTGTAAAACTTTTCCCTTAACTTTAATGCCAACGATAAATTGGCGAGGGTTTTGCCTATGCCCGTTGGTGCATTAACGAAAATAAATTTTTCACCTTTGTAATCATCCAAAACCCCCATAACATTGTGATAAAATTCAAACCTCTTTTGATTTATCCCATCGTTTGGAAATCGCTTAATATACCTATCCACAATATCGGCCGGGATTTCCCGCCTTTCAACACCTTGGACATTACCCGCATCCATTTTATCGGCGTATATAAGCGTTGAAAAAGTGTAAGATACAAGGAAAAAGTTTTCAAGTTCCTTTTTGTTTTCCACTTCTTTAATTGAAAACCTTTTTAAATCCTTTGCCAATTTCTTTATATCGTTTTTTAAAAACCCCGTTATATCAATCCCCAATTCATTGGTTATTACATCAATTTTACACCTTAAATCTTCAAACCATATTTTAAACTTGGTTTCATCCGGTTCAAAATTTTTATTAAGACTGCCGTGATGGTTTAAAATGGATAAAAAACCTATAAAAGCCCATTTATCACCAAACTTTTCCTTCAAAATCCAAGCCCCAAAGTATGCGGATAGTTGGGAATGATGGTGTAAGTTATTGGGATGCCTTTTACCGGTTTTTATATAGTTCTGAAAATATTTGGTGTATTTTCCAAAATCGTGGCACAAACCCACATAATACAAAAACTTTTCCGGAAAAATTTCTAATCTATCCTTCTCCATAAGTTTCCCCACAGCCCTTAAATGTTCCCTCAATAATTTATTCGGATGTGAAAGGAAATCCATAAAACGATAATTGTAAGTGCGAATAAAAAGTTTCAAGTCAAAACTCAACCCCTTATAGGTAGGCTAATAAC
>CAYRSH010000088.1:2233-4168 GCA_964426895.1 uncultured bacterium | reverse complement strand
ACTTTACGGAGAGGTGCCCGAGCGGCCGAAGGGGCGCGACTGGAAATCGCGCGTCCCCCCAAAAGGGGGACCGAGGGTTCAAATCCCTCCCTCTCCGCTTTTGAAAAAGTATGTTTTGGGTTATCTCCTAAGGGGTGAAAAGATTTTGTTGATTTATAAAAAAAGGGGGTTGGGTGAAGGTTTGTATAACGGGTTTGGTGGAAAGATAGAAGTCGGCGAAAACTCGTTAAGGGCGTTGGTAAGGGAAAGTAAGGAAGAAATTGGGGTTATACCGGTTGAGTTTGAAAGGGTTGCAAGGCTGTATTTTTTTGATGATGTTGGTGTAGAAATGGCAGGGGATGTATTTTTTATTACCAAATGGGAGGGGGAAATAGTTGAATCGGATGAGGCAAAACCTCAATGGTTTAAAATTTCCCAAATCCCTTATAACAAAATGTGGGAGGATGATAAAATATGGCTACCTTTGGTTTTACAAGGAAAGAAAATAACCGGAGAATTTTATTTTGACGATTTGTATTCCGATTCCCCAAAATTAAAGGGTTATACGATAAAAGAGAGGATATTGGAAGAAATGTTCCAAATGTAAAAAACTCCCACAGGAAAGTTTATCAAAGGTATTATTTCCGCTTATGAAATTTGGTGTAAGGTTTTCTTATCTTTTGCCGATAGAACCGGACGAAATAATTGAAGACGGCCTGTTGGTCGTTGAGGATGATACAATAATATACTGCGGAAAGTGGAGGGATGTTGATGATATACCGGTAATAGATACGAGGCCATCCATTGGTTTGCCAACTTTGATAAACACGCACACACATACCGCAATGGTTGCTTATAGGGGGCTTGCGGATGATTTACCCTTATTTAAATGGCTTCAAGAGTATATATGGCCTGCGGAAGCGAAAACGGTTAATGAGGAAATGGTAAGATTGGCATTTAAGCTGGCAATTGCGGAAATGGTTAATGGGGGAACGGGTGCAATAAACGATATGTATTTCTTCCAAGAGGTTGGGGCTGAGGTTATGGAAGAAATAGGTTTTAGGGGTTTGTTGGGCGAGGGATTAATAGATTTTCCAACACCTTCATTTAAAAAACCCGAGGAAGGTATTAAGAGGGTTGAAAACCAGTTAAGGACTAAGAATATGTACAAGTTTGTAAGGTTTTCCGTTTGCCTCCACGCCCCTTATTCATGTTCCCCCGAACTTATAAAAACGGGTGTGGATATGGCGAGGGATTACGGTGTGCCGGTTCATATGCATGTTGCAGAAACCCTAAACGAGGTTGATGAGATAACAAAAAGGTATGGCAAAAGGCCGGTTGAATACCTTGAAAGTTTGGGGGTTCTGAGCGAAAGATTCATAGCAGCGCATTCCGTTCATTTAAGCGATAACGAAATAAAGATATATGCCGAAAGGGGTGTAAAGGTTGCGCACGACCCCCAGAGTAATATGAAGTTGTCTTCGGGTATAGCCCCGGTGGATGAGTATTTAAACAAGGGTATAACCGTTGGTTTGGCCACGGATGGGGCGGCTTCAAACAACGATTTGGATATGTTTGAGGAGATGAGAACAACCGCACTACTCAACAAGGTTAGAACGATGAATCCGGAGGTTATGGACGCAAAAACGGTGGTTAAAATGGCCACAATTGGAGGTGCTAAGGTTATAGGATTTGACGATATAATAGGTTCTTTAAAGGTGGGGAAAAAGGCGGACTTTATTGCCGTTTCCCTTGATTCCCCGCACATGCAACCCGTTTATGACCCATATTCCCATTTGGTTTATGTTGCAAAATCTTCGGATGTGAAATGGGTTTTCATAGACGGGAAGCCTTTAAAAAAGGATGGAAAACTGACATTTATAAGCGACGAGGAAATAAGGGATATAGGTAAGAAACTAAAAGAGATGGTTTTGGGGGCGTTAAGATGATTTCAAA
>CAYRSH010000088.1:0-2133 GCA_964426895.1 uncultured bacterium | reverse complement strand
TGTTAAAACCCTATTGGGATTAAACCTATCGTTTTAAAAACAAACCGAAGCCCAATCCCAAAAACAAGCCCACAAGCCATAGGGTTATGGATACAATCAACGGCTTTTTATCGTAGAATATCTCAACCGTATTACTACCTTTGGGAACTTCCAAGGCCATAAATGTCCAATTTGCCCTTAGGATTTTGGTTTCCTTACCATCAACCTCTGCCTTCCAATAGGGATATATCGGTAATGAAACATATAATATTGCGGGTTTATCCGATTTGTAAGAGAGTTCTATTTTATCGTAATCGTAATTTAGGATTTTTACGGCTTTACAAGGTTGGGGTTCTTTGTAATCTCCCTTTGGATTATCCTGTAAGTATAGGGTTGTTTTAACATCGTAGTTTGGGAGGTTTTCAAAGAATGTTGCGCTGTCTTCAACCACTTCCGTATTGGAGAATAGACAAGCCCTTGGAAGGTTTTCCTTGTTTTCCAAAAACCCCCTTTCATACGCATAAAACTTTACATTGGCCATACTCAAAAGTTTTTCATATCCCTCCACCCTGTTTATCATAAACCTGTAAAAGGAGATATAAAACCTTGAAATTAAAGGTTCATAACCGTCGGCCAATTCTAAGCCGTTAATCATACCCGAATTCCTCGGTAAAACCATACCCCTTTCAAATCTCGCATTTATTCGGTAATAACCGAGGTATTGGGGTTTAATGGGTGATATATAATCCGGATTGTAATACCTTTCAACATCTATTTTCCTGCGTATATAAGGGTTTCCGGCGGAATATAAGTCTATAAAGGCCAATGCCGTTAAGGATAATGCGATTGCGTCCCTTTCCTTTAAAGCATACACCAAAACATATGTTCCCGCCAACAATAGGAAAAACTTTAAAATTTCCCCGGAGTTATCAATTGGGGGTTTTTGGAGGAGGAAGATAAAGGACAGTATAAGGATTGAAACCGCAACCTTTAATACGGTTTTTATATCCCTATCCTCCAAAAATGACTTTAACCCATAGGATGAGAGTATTGATACAAAGATGGGTAATATGTGCAAAGCCCTAACGGGATCCCTCAAACCCTTAATAATACCGGTTGAATATACGATGTTTATTATCGGGTTTTGATCGCCAAGGGCTAAGAAGAACATAAGCAAGACTATAAGGGTATAGGCCTTAACTTCAAGGGCTTGGCGATTATTTATAATGCCGTATATTGCGAATATTAAAGCGGGTATTGAAAAGTATATACTCATCTGCATATAGAAGTGATACGGGCCTCCAACATAAACGGCACCTTCCTCAATTGAGCCGTAAAACTTTGGTATTATTAAAGAAACAAACTTGTCAATGTGGTAGGACGATTCAAGCAAGGCCTTTATATTCCATTCAAGCCTTTCACTAAAAGAAAACAGATCTTTTGCCTGAAAGTAATATGCAAACACAAAAGGCGCAACAACCACCAAGTATAAAACGAGCGTTTTCAATTTAGACCTATCCTTTGAGATTAAGAACAGGTAGTATATAACAATGGAAAGGAGGATATATAAAGGTTTTTGGGGATGTCCGGTGTGAAAACCTATTCCGAGTAAAATGGCGGATATATAAGGCCTGTCATCCAAGAAGTAGAATATTAAAGGGATTAATGGTATAAGGTCAAAAACATGGGGATGAACGATAGTTGTTATGTGGTTCATAGAGAATATATAAACCGTTGCGCCGAAAAGGGATATTAAATCGTCAAACCTCTTGCGGAGAAACAAATATGCGAATAGAAACCCTGCCAAATAGTTTAAGGAAACTAAAAAGTTGTACGCATAAAGGGAATTCTTTATTAAACCCACAGTAAGCCTTATGATAAAGAAGGGGTTTAGGGCAAAATATTGGGGTTCGTTTAAGAAGGGGAAACCGGAGAATAGGTGATGGTTGAAAAATGGAATTTGTCCCCTCTTTAAGGATTCCGTAAAGAAGTAAAAGGCGGGATAAAACTGCTCTATTGTATCGTCAAAAAGGGTTGAGCCTTGGAAGATGGGCAAGAAGAAAATTATCCAAAGGATTAAAATAACAACAAAGGGCAAAAATCTACGCATAACCCGGAATTTTAATACCGATACCTTACCTTATAACAACCTTA
>CAYRSH010000087.1:2408-4214 GCA_964426895.1 uncultured bacterium | reverse complement strand
TGTTTGACGGACTCCTTATCGCCGATAGAATTTTCACCATAAGTGGGAATTGTAAGGAGGTAAGGGTTATGAAAAAACATTTTTATGAAATCGTCCTGCCGGAGATAAAGGAAGTATTAAAATGGATAATACCGAGGGGAAAGGGTGTAGATTTAACGGTTTCCGGAATGGGAAAGTTGTCGTTTTTGGTATTTCTAATACACAAAAGCGAAGGATTCTATGATAACCTGCGAAAACTCATACTTTACATATCACAAAGGCCATCTTTGAGGGTTGAGGATGTTTATAAGGTTGTTAATGCATACGAGGTTAAGTATGTTAGGCCATACGATTACGAAAAGTATCTGTTATCCCAAAGGAACATAGGGTATAAGTTCTACAACTACAACACTAAGATAACTTTAAACACACCGGAAAACAGGTTTTTGGTCTTTTTCGTTGATAGAATCATTTGGGATTTGGAGGATATGCTTTACAGGTTTGAAAGTGAGGCTTTTAAAGATGAGTTAAAAGAGGCCAAAGAAATCCTACGGGATTTTAAGTTTTTAAGGGATTTCACATTTTTACAGAATTTTGAGAGATTTCCCAAATTTACCGTTTCCGAAAGGATAACCCACAACCCAATTTATGCAAAGGTTTTTAGGATGTTTTTAAACTATGGGGGTTTTATTACAACGGATAGAAATGCCCGGGAATTGGATAAGGTTTTGGAAGATTGGAGGATATTTGAACTGTATGTATTTTTTAAGATAAAGGGGATAATACAACAATACGCTTATAGATACCTCAAAAAACCACCGAAACTTCCGAGATTGGATAAGGAAATGCCTGCGGATGAAATCTTCAAAAATTGGTCTTATGAATTTAACGACCTAACATTACACTATCAATTGGAAATTCCAAGATATAACCGTAATACAAGGCAAAAGGTTTTTTCTACAAGTTTATCTTTAAGGCCAGATGTGGTTATAGAAAAAGAAGACTGGTTTTACATTTTTGATGCCAAACACAAAAACAGCCCAGAGGATAGCGATTACAGGCAAATGCACACTTACAGGGACGCCATAAAGAAGAGGATAAACGGAAAACCCGAGAAAAGGGTAAGGTTTGCCGTTATGGTTGTTCAGAATAGGGATATTTTAAAGGAATTGAAAAGAGGGGATATATTAACAAAGTGGAGTTATATAAGGAATGCAAGGGTGGGGTATATTCCACCTTCAAAGTTGAAGGGAATACTCAAAAAATTAAACATCATTTAGTTCGGGTATAAAATTTCCGCCCTATGAACATGGAAAATGAGAAAAAGGTGGATATGGAAAAGATAAAGGGATACTTTGACAAATGGGGTTATTACTTGGATGAGGATATACTAAAAAGTTTTTACGCCGCAATAATGACAGAGCCGAGTTTTGTTATACTTTCTGGACCACCCGGAACGGGTAAAACTTCCTTTGCCCTACTTTTTGCGAAGGCATGGGAGATGGTGGGGGATGGTGGAAGTGGTGGGGAAGGTAAAGGGGATATGGGTGTTGTCGTGGATATTAATGGGGAAAAGTATGGGGTATTTAGGTATTGGATTGGTTCAGGTTTAAGGACTATAAGGACAAATAATTATTCGGTGAGTTTTGAAAGAAGCACGATTAGATGTATTGATTTAAAAACCGGGAAATCGTACTCAAGGGATTCAAGGGATTTTGGTATTACTTTTGATGATGTTAGAGATGTTATTATAACTATAACTTATGATGAAAAGTATCTTTTTATAGGACTTGGATACAACTCCGTTGTTCTTAAACTGGAAAATTT
>CAYRSH010000087.1:0-2308 GCA_964426895.1 uncultured bacterium | reverse complement strand
AGATTTAGAAAATAGAAACGAGATTTTTTCGGAAAGTAATGTTAAAGAGTTTAAAATAATTTCGTATGACAAATACTTGTACTTGGTTGTTTTGGCATCGGATTATGTGACGATTTACGATTTGAAAGAAAAGAAGGAAATGGGTATTATCATTGTTGGTAATGGTATTATTGAAATTTATGAATTAAAATACCCTTTCTTGGGAATTTATCGGCAAAGTTTAAATAAAACCATAATATATAACTTGGACAACGGAGAAAAATATGACTTAAAAGGATTTAAACAAGTAAGATTGATAAATGACAAATATTTTGCAGGGATAATCAGGGAAAATAATAATATGATATGCAACATATATCGTATTGAACCACAACAATTAAAATTGTTGGATAGTTTTAAAGTTGAAGACAAACTTGACTTTGAAACCTTTAAAGTAAGTCCAGATAGGAAATTTGCAGTAATTTTTGATAAACGTTGGGGGGAAATAAAAGTATTTTTATTGGATTTAAGGAAATATGGAAACAAGATTATAAAACTTACCTATACCAAATCCTATTATTATCCTAGACTTAAAATCTATAATGAAGAAAAGGAGTGGAAATTTTTGGTTACATATAACTATAAAGATGAGAAAATATCACTATTTGATGTTTATAAAGGTTGGAAGGAAATTTGGAATTATGAATGGGAACATAATGCAATTCCTGACTTTAACTTTAGCCCGGATGGAAAGTTTCTTGCAGTTTGGGAAGGTTATGGATATACCCTTTATATTTATGATATTAAATCGGGACAAATTTACAATTATGAATTTGATGATAAATATAGCATAAGGAGAGTAGAAATTGATAAAACTGAAAGGTATTTGTATATTGGATTTTATGAAAATATTATAAAGGTTATAGACTTTGATGACCCTAAAAAATCTAAGGAATTTATAGCAGATTTTAGTTCGGCAGAGTTTGTTTCAAAATACTTTATATGCGAAAGCGAAAAAGATAATAAACTTATAATTCTGGATTTGGACAATTGGGAAGAGGTTCAGTATGATTCAGAAAAATGGATAAAAAAGGGGAAAAAATATTTAATACAAGCGGATAAACGAATAATATTTGACGGAGAAAACGAACGGGTAATTGAAATACCCGCAAAAATACATGGTAAAATAGAAGATTTTGACCTTGAAAAAAATATTCTTGTCTTAAAAATATCCGAAAGGGACTCCCTTTACTTATCCATTTGGGATATAAACGCCAAAAAGGAGATTTGGAGGGAGGAAATTTATACCTCATTTGATAACTTTTATATTTCCTCGTCTGATGAAAACTTTGAAATTACCCTTGAAAATAAGAGAGCGTATATAATGAAAATTTACATTAAAAAACTTTTGGGATTTGAAGAAATTACAGATATTAAACTCTCGGATAAAAAGGAGGGCGAAAAACCCAAAGACTTATACGATGCCCTAATACAAGCGCAAAAATCCGATAGGGTTCTCCTTATCCGTGTCCGTCCCGAATGGACAAACCCAAGGGATGTTTTGGGTTATAGGAATATCAACGGTCAATTCGTCAAAGGGCCTATATACGACTTTATAAAAAGGGCAAATGGGGACAAAGGGAACCTATACTTTTTAATCCTTGATGAGATGAACCTATCCCATCCGGAATACTATTTATCCGATATTATCTCCGCTATGGAAACGGGTGGGAAAATGATAATAGACGGTGAAGAAATTGAATATCCGGAAAACTTGGTAATTGTTGGAACGATAAACAGGGATGAAACAACACAGAATTTAAGCCCGAGACTTTTGAGCAGGGCTATAACCTTGGAGTTTAGAACGAATTGGGATTTGGTATTAAAAAATGATAACTTTCAGGTTGGTAATCATAAATTGGCTGAAATTTTTAAAGGGATTGACGAGGAGTTAAAAAAGGCGGGTCTTGGAATAGGTTATAGGGAATATGTTAGGGCTAAGGAGTTTATACGAAATTCCAAGAATGTTGGATATGATGAGATTAAAGCCCTTGATGAATATATAAACTCAAAGATTGTTCCGAGAATTAGGGGTATAAGGGAGGACTTTATAAAAGGTAATGAAAATATCCTTGAAAATATAATAGAAAAATGTGAAGGCCTTGAAAAAACCAAAAAATCCCTTGAGAAAAAGAAGGAGATACTTGAAAGTAGGGGAATAGTTGAATGATGTCCATCTTTGACATATATTACAAAAGATACGACGATTGGTACGAAAAACCCTTTGGGAAATCCGTTTTTAAATTGGAGGTGGAATGTTTGAGAAGGG
>CAYRSH010000086.1:1978-4428 GCA_964426895.1 uncultured bacterium | reverse complement strand
GAAAAACCCTTTGGGAAATCCGTTTTTAAATTGGAGGTGGAATGTTTGAGAAGGGTATTTAACATTAAGGGGAAAACATTGGAAATAGGGGTTGGGAGTGGGAGGTTTGCAAAGGAGTTGAATATAGGTTTTGGTTTAGACCCTTCAAGGAATTTAATAAAGTTTGCAAAGGATAGGGGGATAAGGGTTGTTATAGGTAAGGCGGAGGATTTACCCTTTAAAGATGGGGTATTTGACGGCATTTTAATAGTTGTTTCCATATGTTTCTTTGAAGACCCTTTAAAGGCTCTGAGGGAGGCTAAAAGGGTTTTAAAGGAAGGGGGTGTTTTAGCATTGGGGATGGTTTTAAGGGAAAGCCCTTGGGGTAGGTTTTACGAGGGAAAGGGCAAAATGGGGAACCCTTTTTACTCATCCGCGAGGTTTTACTCATTTGAAGAAGTTGAGAAAATCTTAAAAATTGCCAACTTTTCAATTGAAAGGGTTTATACAACTCTATTTGAAGAGCCACAGGACAAAGAACCCATAAAAAATACGGAAATAAAAGATGGTTATTACCCGGAAGGGGGTTTCCACTGTATCTTAGCCAAACATTCCCCTTAAAACGAGTATGGCATTTGAAGGTTTTTCGGCCAACCTACGCATAAAATAGGGATACCAATACTCCCCGTATGGTAAATATACCCTCATCCTATACCCTTTGTTTAAAATTTCCCTTTGTAATTTCGGCCTTACACCGTATAACATCTGAAACTCAAATCTATCCCCCGATATTCCCATTTCCTTCACCCTTTCAATTATGAAGTTTATTATTTTGTCATCATGTGTTGCAAATTCGGGGTAGATTTTATCAACCATTTCAAGCATCTTAACGGAAAGTTTCTTAAAGTTTTCGTTTATATCTTTTTTCTTTTGATATGCCACCTCTGGGGATTCCTTATATGCCCCTTTTACAAGGCGTATGTTCATCGAATATTTTGCCAACTCCATTAAAATTTTTTCGCTTTCAAACAGGTAAGCCTGTATAACCGTTCCCACCTTAAAACCTTCTGAATTCAACCTTAAAACTACATCAACGGTATCGTGTAATGTCCGGTATTCTTCCATATCAACATTTATGTATATGTTTAAGGGGTTGGCCTTTTGGCAAATCGTTTTTAGGTTATCGTAAAACAAATCCCTGCTTATCTCCAAACCCAACTGCGAGGGTTTTAAAGATATTTCAGCCCTGTCTGGAAAATCCTTTAATACATCCGCCAATTTTAAATATTCTTCTGTATGCTTTTTTGCCATCTCAACATTATGGAAGTGTTCCCCGAGATACGCAACGGTTAATAAAAATCCCTCATTTAAAAGTTTTTCAACGGAAAACTTTAAGTCTTGTAGGGTTTCACCCGCAACAAACCTACGGGAAATCTTCCTGCCAAACCTGTTATTGGTTAGGAACCTTTCAAGGGTTTTGTTGTGCGACAGTCCTATGAAGAAATCCCGTAATATCGGCATAGGTTGGGAATTTTACCCCCGTTAAAACTTAAATTATTCAAAATCTTTGAGAGTGAATGAAGAAATAATAGTTGCAAAAAGCACATAAAGGATAAGCATTGAAATCGCCTTCCAAACATTTAGGATATTAACATATCCCCTAATGAGTTCTAACAATGCATCAACCGCATAATGGAAGGGCAAAAGGTACCCTATGATTTTTCCCCAAAGGGGTAATAGGTTGAAATCTATTAATAAGCCCGAAAAAAATGCCGTAGGTATTATCATTAATGGGATGAAAGGTATAACCTGTGATTCGTTCCTTGCAAATGTTGAAACGAGAATACCCAACATAACGGATGCCGTGCTGAGTATCCAAATGATTGCGAAAAATGACAATATTTTGCCCAAGGAATAATTTAAATTGAAGAGTATAACCGTACCGAAGAAGGTTATTACACTCTGTAAAGTCCCCAAAACCACATATCCCATCGTATAACCGGTTATTATGTCCCACTTATCAACACCGCTTACAAACAACCTATCAATTGTTTTTTTAGTCCTCTCTTGAACCAAAGATATGGTTGATAAAACATAGGACAAAAAATGAACCACATATGCGGATAATGGTATGATATATCTCGTCTTTGAAACATCGGGGGGTAGGCTGTCAAAGAACAACCTTATGAGGAATATTATCACAAAGGGTACCGCTATGGAAAAACCCAAAAACCTTTTATCCCTGCGAATTTGGGTTAATACCCTATGCGCTATGATAAAACCTTTCATTTTACATATATTTTAACCTTGGCCGTCATCCCACGATTTATTGGAACCCCGCCTTCCTTCAATTTTACCCTAACCTTAATATATCTCCTGTCTTCCTTCAAGTCGTAATAAATATCCGGCTCAACCCTCTCAACAAAACACTCAAAAGTTTTATTATATCCGACAAACTTAACATTGCATTT
>CAYRSH010000086.1:0-1878 GCA_964426895.1 uncultured bacterium | reverse complement strand
GATATTAACGGTTGATAGGGTTTTACCATCTCGCCTTTTTGTGCGTATTTATTTTCAACCACACCTTTTACAGGGGATAACAAAATACACTGTTTAATCTCCTCGTTTAAAACGGATATTTTACTAATAATTTCCTCCGCGTTCTTGTTTAATGCCTCCAACTCCTCCAAGGTTGATAGGTATAGGGTTTTTGACCTTCTGTATTCGTATTCGGATGCACCGTCAATTTTAACCATCTTTGAATAATATTCGTAATCGGACTTTAATATGCTTAATCTGTGCCTTAAAGATGAAATTTTATGTTTTAACGATGATAAGGAACTCAGTAATGCGGCCTTCTGCAAGTGTAATTCCGTCGTATCCAGTAGGAGTAAGGTATCGTTTGGATTAACCGTATCCCCAACTTCAACATAAATATCCACAACTTTTGAACCTATATCCGTTGAAATATTATAAACATCCGGAAAAACATAAGCCTTTTCCGTTTCAACATAATTCAAACCGATAATATAAAAATATCCGGCAATTGCAATCCCCAAGGCCACCAAAAGCAGAGGTATAACCTTTTTCATCCCTTTAAAAGTTCCAAAAGAATACTATCAAGGTTATCGTAATCAAAATCCACATATTCCGCGTTTTTAAAGTCAAGGCTTTTAAGCATTTCCGCAATTTTATCGGGACTGTTTGCGGTCTCAAAGGTTTCTTCCCCTTCCGGTGTTTTAACCTTAATCCTGAATTTACCAAAAGTTAATATATTTCTCGGAGTATCGTATGCCAAAAGTTTCCCACGGTATAGTATGGCCAAACGATCACACATTTGGGCTTCTTCCATTAAATGCGAACTGACAAAGATGGTTTTTCCCTCGGATTTTAAACGGCCAAAGTATTCCCAAAATTTCCTCCTCAAATTTGGATCAAGGGCTGCCGTGGGTTCATCTAAGAACAATATACCCGGATTATGGACTATTGCTATTGCAAAGGAAACCCTCCTTTTCATTCCCCCCGAAAAAGACCATACGGGGTAATCCGCCCTGTTTTCCAACTCCACAAACCTTAAAACCTCATCAACCCTTTTCTTATAATCCTTAATTCCGTATATTCTCGCAAAAAACTCCAAATTTTCCCTCGCCGTTAAATCTTCGTATAAGGCAAAATCTTGGGGCATATACCCAATTTTCCCGTAAATTTTTTCCCTATTTTTTAAGGGATCCAATCCATAAACCCTAACATTGCCGTATGTTGGTTTTAAAGTTCCAACGATTATTCTTATAAGTGTAGTTTTTCCACTCCCATTTGGACCAATCAAACCCACTATATTGCCCCCTTCTATGCTTAAATTGATGTTTTCAAGCGCCACAATATTCCCAAATACTTTACCCACCCCATTAATATCTATTAAAGCCACATCAAATATTCTAATGGGGAGGGGTATTGAGCGGGTATTATTATTCTTACCCATTCAACCGCCGATAAACCAACAACCTTAAAATTCTCGGAAATGGAAATGATTTTTGAAAAACACAAGGAGGGGTCTTCAAACTACACATTCCCGGAGTTTGAATATGAGGTTGAAATACCCGAAGAATACAAAAGAAGAACCCCCTTTAATCTCGTTGAAGTTCCGGAAAACGAGGTTGTTAGGCACTATGTTAAACTCTCGCAAAGAAATTACGGGGTTGATATAGGCTTCTACCCATTGGGTTCCTGCACGATGAAATACAATCCAAAAATAAACGAAGAACTTTCAAGGCTTCCCGGCTTTACCCATCTACACCCCCATACACCCGAAAAACTCGTCCAAGGGGCGTTAGAGGTTATGTACGAACTCCAAGAGGTCTTAAAGGAACTTACGGGTATGGATGCGGCAACGCTTCAACC
>CAYRSH010000085.1:0-5213 GCA_964426895.1 uncultured bacterium | reverse complement strand
GGATGGAAAAGTGGTTTATGGAGAAACTGCTTATTGGTGAAATAAGGGTTTTGGAGGGGCGAAAATGAAGGAAAGGTTTAACACTGTAGAGGAGGCTATTGAGGATTTGAGGAAGGGTAAGGTTATTATCGTTGTTGATGACCCGGAAAGGGAAAACGAGGGGGATTTTGTGGTTGCGGCGGAAAAGGTGACGCCGGAAATAATAAATTTCATGGCAAAGAAAGGCGGGGGTTTGATATGTGTGGCCATGACAGAAGAAAGGTTTAAGGAGTTGGGGTTGGATATGCCTTTGGAAAACACATCAAACTTTGGAACACCTTTTGGAATACCCATAGACGCAAGGGATACTGGGAGTGGAGCCTCCGCTTACGATAGGGCTTTAACCGCAAATTGGGTGGCTGACCCCACAAAAACCGCCAAGGATTTTCTAAAACCGGGGCATTTATATACATTAAAGGCGGTAAAAGGAGGGGTTCTAAAAAGGGCGGGTCATACCGAGGCGAGTGTTGATCTGTGTAAAATATCGGGCCTTTACCCCGCCGCCGTAATATGCGAAATATTGGACGACGATGGGAAAATGGCCAGATTGTCCAAACTCTTCAAAATAGCGGATGAATACGGTTTAAAAATAATATCCATAGCCCAGATAATTGAATACAGGCTCAAAAACGAAATCCTCGTTGAAAGGGTTTGGAGTGGGAAAATGGAAACACCCTTTGGCGAGTTTGATGCCATCCTTTACAAGGATAAAATGAGCGATGAAGTGCATATGGCCTTGATAAAGGGAGATATAGGGGAAAACACATATGTTAGGGTTCAAACCCATTGCGTTGCGGGGAATGTTTTCAGGGCAAAGGTTTGTAATTGTGGGGAAAACCTTGAAAAATCTTTACGGATAATAAACGAAAGGGGAGGGGTTTTCGTGTATATTAGAAAGAGCCAACCTCCCCATTATCCGTTCTTACACCTTATGGGATTACAGGAGGATAGGGAAACGGTTAAGGAGTACGGGATAGGTATGCAGATATTAAAAGATTTGGGCGTTAAATCCCTTTATCTCCTCGTAAGTACGAAGAAAATACTGCCCGCGGTTGAAGGTTTTGGCATAAAGATTTTGGATCAAATAGTCCTTGAATAATATGGGAGAGGACATTAGGGAACTCTTTTACTCAGAAGCCCATAACATAGTTTCAACATTGCGTGAAATGGTTAGCAGGGGGCTGAAAGGGGTTTTAGAAAAGGATATTGATGAGGCTTACAGGTTAATACATATGCTAAAAGGTGCGGCGGGATTTGTGGGTTTAAGCGAACTGATATACACTTGCCATAAATGGGAGGAAAGTTTAAACCTCATAAAGAAAACCAAAAGATACGAAGAATTTCTACCTGCATTATCCTCTGCGGTTGAAGAGATAAACGATATTTTGTATTCGGTATCCTATGAGAATGTGTATTTTATCAACGCGAAGGATTTACATGATATTGAGGGGGAATTGTTGGGAATTTTGGAAGATGTTTCAAAGGGAAAGACATCGGATATTTTGAAGAAGTTAAGGGGGATATATAACCGGTTTTTCTCATTACGAACCCGTCCTCTAAGCGATATTTATAAGAGGTTAAGGGCGGGGTTTAACGAACTTCTATCAAAAACGGGTAAAAAAGCGATTATCCAAACGCTCGGCGGAAGTATCACCTTAGAGGTTGATAACTTAAAGAGGGTTGAGAATATTTTGGTGCATTTGGTGAGGAATGCGGTGGATCACGGTATTGAACTCCCTGAGGAGAGGATAAATAAGGGAAAGGGTGAATTCGGTATAGTTAGGGTTGAGGCGCAACAAGAGGGGTCGTATTTAAAAATATCCGTATCGGATGATGGAAGGGGTATAGATTTGGAATTTTTAGAAAAGAAGGGGAAGGAAATGGGTTTGGAATTCTCAAACCCCTTAGATTTGATATTCGTTAAAGGGTTTTCAACAAAAGAAGAGGCCACGGAAATATCGGGAAGGGGTTATGGGATGGATATAATACTTGAAGAGGCAAAATCCTTGGGTGGATGGGTAAATGTGAAAACGGAAAAGGATAAGGGCACAACCGTGGAGGTGTATATACTATCCGCCCTTTGGGGGTCAAGGTATCTGTTTGGAAACCTTAAAGGGTACAATGTGGCCTTAAACTTGGATTATGTTTATAGGGTTGCTCAGGTAGAGGATGGGGTTGTATCAAGGGGTGAAGAGTTTTTTATAAACATAGAGGGAAACTTAATTCCATTGGTGGGTTATGATGGGAACGCCGATTATGCGGTAATTCTACTTAGGGATAATAAAGCCTTTGCCCTATCGTTCGTGGATATATACGGCATAGGGGTGGGTTCTTTTAAACCCGTTAATTTCCAAAACGACGATTTTGTCGGGTTGGTTATAAGCGATGATGGGGAGGTTTTCGTAATGCCAAACATTATAAAATGGTTTGTCGGAAGATAAACGGAATTAAAATACCCATCTATGGTGTATAAAGAACTCTTGGACAAAGGGGATAAGATAATCTTGGTTGTCGTTGATGGTCTTGGGGGGTTGCCCGTTGTTGGTAGTTTCACGGAATTGGAACTGGCGAATATACCCAATTTGGATTCCTTGGCCAAGAGGTTCCCAGTAGGTGCCCTTGAACCCGTAGGGGCAGGAATTACACCGGGAAGTGGGCCCGCACACCTTTCCCTTTTCGGATATAACCCTTTGGAGCATAGGATAGGTAGGGGTATATTGGAGGCCTTGGGTATAGATTTGGAGGTTAAAAAGGGGGATGTTGCGATAAGGTGCAATTTTGCCACTGTTAAAAACGGCGTGGTTGTGGATAGGAGGGCTGGTAGAATACCAACCGAGGAAAACAAAAGGATAGTGGAAAAACTAAAAGCGATAAAAAGGGTTGAAGATGTTGAAGTTATATGGGCCAGTGGAAAGGAACATAGGTTTGTTTTGCTTTTGAGGGGTGAAGGGCTTTCCGAAAATATCAGGGAAACCGACCCGGGAAAGGAGGGATTGCCCCCCGTTGAACCCGAGCCGCTAACAAAGGATGCCGAAAAAACCTCAAGGGTGTTAAAAAAGATAGTTGAAAGTGCAAGGGATATTTTGAAGGATGAGGATAGGGCAAACTTCTTTTTAATGAGGGGGTACGCAAAACTCCCCGAGTTGGAAAGTTTTGAAGAGAAATGGGGGTTAAAGGCTTTTGGGGTTGCATCATATCCCATGTATAGGGGTTTGGCAAAGTTGGTGGGTATGTATGTTCCGGGTAATACACCCGATTTTGAATCGGAGTTAAAGGCCATTGAAGAGAACATTAACAACTATGACTTCTTCTACATACACTATAAAGATGCCGATAAGGCGGGTGAGGATGGGGATTGGAGGAAAAAGGTTGAGGCTTTGGAAAGGTTTGATGGATTTGTGCCGAGGTTGATGGAATTGGGCGGAATTGTTGCCATAACGGGCGATCACAATACGCCGGCTTTGTTGAGATCCCATTCATGGCATTATGTACCCCTGTTGATAACATCCTTAAAAGCAGGGGTTCCAACCGCTTGGAGGTTTTGCGAAAAAGAGGCCATAAAAGGGTCATTGGGGATAAGAAAATCTTATGAACTTATGCCCTTGCTTTTGGCAACCGCGGGAAGGTTAAAGAGGTTTGGGGCCTAATTACCACTTAAAAAGTATAGAGCCCCAAGTAAAACCGGCACCAAAGGCCACAGCGAGAACTAAATTCCCTTCTTTTAACAATCCCTTATCCTCCATTTCGTCCAAGGCGGTTGGTATTGATGCCGCGGAGGTATTTCCATACTGGTCAATATTTACATAAACCTTTTCCTTTGGTAGTTTTAACCTCTCCCTCGTGGCCTCAATTATTCTTAAATTCGCCTGATGGGGTACGAGCCAGTCTATTTTGTCCGGGCTTATACCCGCCTTTTCCAAAGCCTTTACCGCCGCCTCACCCATCTGAACAACCGCATTTCTAAAAACCTCCCTACCCCTCATTCTCACCCCCCAACTCCCAATGGGATATGCCGTACCGACCTCTATTTTTAAAAGTTCTGCCAAAAACCCATCCCCACTTATAAAGGTTGATAGTATCCCCCTATCGCTTTCGTCCTTTGTTAAAACTGCCGCACCCCCCGCATCTCCAAATAGAACTGCCGTAGCCCTATCCTCCCAATCTATGAACTTACTTCCACTTTCAACCCCAACAACGAGTATATACTTATAATCCCCTGTTTCCAATAATCCCCTTGCTATTTCAACCCCGTATATAAATCCCGGACACGCGGCGCTTATATCAAAACAGGGTTTGTTTTTTATCCCCAACTTTGCGGAGAGTATACATGCGGTTGATGGGGTTAGGGAATCGGGTGAAGATGTGGCAACTATTATTAAATCCAAATCTTCCGGCTTAATTCCCGCCTTCTTTAAAGCCTTTAATGATGCCCTATAAGCGATTTCCGATGTGGTTATTTCGGGTGGTGATATGTATCTTTTCTTTATTCCACTCCTTTCCGTAATCCATTCATCGCTTGTATCCATAAATTTTTCAAAGTCCTTATTGGTTAAATACCCCTCAGGCGCATAGGAGCCTATACCCAAAAATCTAACCATCACTTTTCCAACTCGGTTATATACGGCAAATATCTAAACTTTTCCGCCGCGTCAAGGCCATAACCTACCAAGAAAACCGGGGGAACTACAAAACCCACATAATCCGCCTTAAAATCCACCAACCTCTTTTCGGGTTTGTCAAGCAAAACGACGGTTTTTAAACTCGCCGGATTCCTCCTTTTGAGCAGAGAATATATATAATTCAGGGTTAAGCCCGTATCAAGTATATCTTCAACTATGAGTACATGCTCGTGCTCTATGGGGTTATCAAGGTCTTTTAGTATTTTTACCTGTCCGGTCGTTTCCGTGAATTTCCCATAACTTGAAACCGCCAAAAAATCCACCCTTGAAGGTATTTTAAGTTTTCTCATAAGGTCGGCCAAGAACACGAAGGCACCCTTTAAAACACCTATCAAAACCACCTCTTTACCCTCATAATCCCTTGAAATCTCATCGGCCAATTCCGCAACCCTTTTTTGTATCTGTTCCTCGGTTATCATAAACGCCATAGTTGGGAATTTTACCCCTGTAATATTTCTTAAAGGTAAAACTACCTCACCACAACCTTAAACCTCT
>CAYRSH010000084.1:0-5240 GCA_964426895.1 uncultured bacterium | reverse complement strand
GCGTATTTAAAGGATAAGGGGCAAGGGCATAGGGATGAGGTTTTAATACCCGATTCAGCGCATGGAACAAACCCCGCAACCGCATCTATGGCCGGCTTCAAAGCGATTGAGGTGAAATCCGATAAGGATGGCCTTTTATCCGTTGAAGATTTAAAGGAAAAGCTTTCGGATAGGACGGTTGGCCTAATGATTACAAACCCAAATACATTGGGGCTTTACGAGAGGAGGATAAGGGAGATATGCGATTTGGTTCATAAGGCGGGGGGGCAGGTTTATATGGATGGTGCAAACTTCAATGCACTTATGGGTTGGATAAAACCGGGGGATACGGGCGTTGATGTCATACACCTAAACCTTCATAAAACATTTTCCGTTCCACATGGCGGAGGTGGTCCGGGGGCCGGCGCCCTTTTGGTTAAAGGGCATTTAAAGGATTACCTACCCGTTCCCGTTGTTGAAAAATCCGAAAATGGATATTATTTTAATTGGGATTTGCCAAAGAGCATAGGGAAGGTTCATACTTTTTACGGGCATTTCTTGGCCTTCATAAGGGCTTACGCGTATATACTCTCAATGGGTGGTGAGGGTTTGAGAAAGGCGGCGGGGGATGCGGTATTAAACGCAAACTATTTAAAACACCTTATGGAAAAGGACTTTAAGGTTGCATACCCTTCCGTTTGCATGCACGAATTCGTAATAACCGCCAAACCCATAAAGGACGAAACGGGTGTTAAGGCCTTGGATATAGCAAAGAGGATTTTGGATTATGGGATGCACGCACCAACCGTGTATTTCCCCTTAATAGTCCCGGAGGCCTTAATGATTGAACCGACGGAAACGGAGACAAAGGAAACCCTTGAAGAATTCGCCAGAATTATGAAAAAAATAAAAGAAGAGGCATACAACGAACCCGAAAAGGTCAAAAACGCACCCCACAATACACCCGTTAGGAGACTTGACGAGGCCAAGGCCGCAAAAGAATTAAAGGTTTCCTTTTTTGAAGGATGAAAATAGCCATAGGATGCGACCATAGGGGTTTTAGGTTAAAGGAGTTTTTAAAGGAAAAGTTATCAAAGGATTATGAGGTTTTGGATTTCGGAACATTTTCCGAGGAAAGCACCCATTACCCAATATACGCGCATAGGGTTGCGTCGGCGGTTTCAAAAGGCGAGGCGGATTACGGTGTTTTAATATGCGCAACCGGTATAGGTATGAGCATAGCGGCGAATAAGGTTAAAGGTGTTAGGGCCGCGCATGTTTGTAGCGATGAACTCGTTGAACTTTCAAGGAAACACAACAACGCAAATGTTATATGCTTTGGCAGTTTATATACGGATGAAGAAACGGCATTGAGATGGGTTAAAATCTTTATATCAACCGAATTTGAGGGTGGAAGGCATTTAGAAAGGATAAAGATGCTGGAAAATGTTTCCCATTAGCGACGACATACCCTCAAAGAGAAAACCCTTTGTAATGTGGGTTTTTATAATAATATGCGTTTCCGTATTTCTTATACAAACCGAGGAGATAACACAAAGGTTTGGGTTTATACCCGTTAGGTTTTGGTTTAGGGGTGAATGGGTACAAACCATAACATACATATTTCTACACGGAAACCTAATCCACCTTTTGGGAAATATGTATTACCTCTACATCTTTGGGGATAATGTTGAGGACAAACTCGGAAGGTTCGGTTTTGCCCTTTTGTTTATATTATCCGGTATAGGAGGGGCGTTATTACACGGGATATTTTATCCATACTCCCATATACCCCTCGTTGGAGCCTCAGGGGCGATTTCCGGAGTCCTTTCGGCCTATATGATAATGTTTCCGACCGCAGGGATATACACATATGTTTTTTGGTATCTCGTTAAAGTTCCGGCAATAATCTTCATAGGGTTTTGGGCGGTTATGAATTACATTTATGCCTTATCCGGTGTAGAGGTTGGGGTTGCTTGGTGGGCACATATAGGGGGGTTTTTATTGGGTGTGCCGTTTGGGGTCATAGGAAGGTTAAAGATGTTTTTACAGGGGGAAGAAGATGAGGATATACAACTCTTTACTTGATTTGATAGGTAGAACCCCACTTGTTAAAACGAAACTTTTTAAGGGCTTCAAAGCGGAAGTGGTGCTAAAATTGGAATCCTTCAACCCTATGGGTAGTGTAAAGGATAGGATAGCAATTCAAATGGTTGAGGATGCGGAAAGGGAGGGAAAGTTAAAACCCGGGATGTTGGTGGTTGAATCCACATCCGGAAATACTGGGGCGGGTTTGGCCCTTGTTTGCCTATTAAAGGGTTATAAATGCGTATTAACGGTTCCAGATAAGGTTTCCAAGGAAAAAATTGATCTTTTGAAGGCCTTGGGTGCGGAGGTTGTAATATGTCCGACAAATGTGCCACCCGAATCCCCCAAGAGTTATTATTCCGTTGCCAAAAGGATAGCGGAGGAAAGGGGAGGTTTGTACATAAACCAATACGAAAACCCTTCAAACCCAAAGGCGCACTATTTAACAACCGGTCCGGAAATATGGGAGGATACCGACGGTAAAGTTGATGTGGTAGTTGCTGGAATAGGAACGGGTGGAACTTTAACGGGTGCGGCAAAGTTTTTAAAGGAGAGGAAACCTTCCGTTGAATCTATTGCGGCTGACCCCGAAGGTTCCGTGTATTACGATTACTTCTATAAGGGTTATTGGGAAGAGGCGCACCAGTATTTGATTGAAGGGATTGGGGAGGATTTTATACCCTCAACCATAGACTTTAAATACATTGACAGGATTTACAGGATTACGGATAAAGAGGCTTACGATTGGGCGAGAAAGTTGGCAAAGGTTGATGGGATATTATCGGGGAGTTCTGCGGGTGCGGCCCTTTGTGCCACACACAAATACCTTTTGGAAAACGATGGTAATAAGTTGATAGTTGTGATTATACCCGACAGCGGTTTCAGATACCTATCAAAGGTTTTCAACGAGGATTGGTTAAGGGAAAAGGGTCTTTTGTAATCATCTGATATAGTGCTCCAGCCCTTTGGACTTTAAAAGGGATATAAGCGTTTGTGTGTTTTTATCCGATGGATAACCGCTAAACTTGGGAATTTTATTCTCAAAACCCAAAAAACGGTTTAAGGAAAGCATTTCCAACTCCCTGAAATACTTGGCAAACAGGGAAGCGAGTGCCACCTCTTTATACCTTTTATCCACATCCCTTTCAAATCTTAAAATTTTTTCACCCTTTTTATAAACCCCCCTTTCCAAAACCTCCCAACCCTTTAAAAACCTCCCGTAATCCCTAAAACCCCCCGCCAACCCCGCTACAACAGTGTTTCCCTTTAACCCATCCGCTATTTTGCAAATCGCCTTTGCATCCTCCAAAAACCTGTTCTTCCTCAATTTAGAGGCCTCCAACCTCATCGGGACGAGGCTTATAACCTTAAATGGGAGGCGTATTATTTCCCCACCGAAAGCGGGAATATCCACATTTTTAAATATTTCATCGGTTTTCCCAAAGATTTTTAAAAAAAGGCCGTATAAGTTAGTAAATTCGTATCCCATTTGTGCCAAAGAGGATAAAACCAAACTCTCCGCATAAGAGTAACCCTTTATGTTTCTCCTGAAAATCTCTTTACTCTCCTTTAAACCGCTTAAATCCCCAATTACATCAACCCCAACTACGAAGAGAGAGCCAATTTTTGGACCAAGACCGGCCTCATCTATTCCCGAAAAAATCCTCATATTTGGGGTTCATATACTTTTCAACCGCTCTGGAATAGTTTTCCAAAAGTTCCCTCCACTTTTCCCTATTTATAACCTTTGCAAAGGCATAAGAGCCGTAAATCTGGCCGGCATGAAAGGCCACACCAACCCCAAAGGAGGCATAAGCGGGAATATCCCTTTTCTCTTTAAACTTATAATAAAAACCCAAAGCGTAAAATGTTCCAACCATAAACGCACCCATAAGGGCGGTTCCCCTATCCCCAAGCCAGTACCTACCAAAACCGGGAATTATTGATAAAAAGGCCGCTTTTTTGGGAGATTTTAATCCGGGGTCATAAATGTATCTTTCCAAAACCGTCCCCTCAACCACCCTTTTCGCCTCTTCCCAATCCCCTTCCTGCAACCTCATCCAAGCGACTAAGGACTTTTTTTGAACGGAATTATCCGGCATTTTTGAAAGTTCCTCATAAAATTTAAATGTATCCCCCTTATAAAGGTATATCTTAGCCAATTCGTAATGTGCCCAAACCTTTCCCCTCCTGTTTTCCACAATGTGCTTTTTAAAAATCTCCTCCGCAAAATCCAATAGGTTTGCGAGTTTATAGGAATATCCGGCCATAAAATGTGCGTAATCAACGGAATCGCTGTTTGGGAAAAGCGTAATAAACCTCAAAAATTCAAGGGCGGCTTCCCTATATTTTCCTTCCGAATACAACTCTTCCGCAAAGGAAAAAACCTGCTGGGGATATACTTCAACCTGAGATATAACCCAAAGCATTGGCGGAAATTCTAATCCCGATTGATGTTTATTATCGGATTTTTCAACTTTATAATACAAACTCGGGTGTGTGCCGGCGGTCGCCCCCTACGGGGGGAGGAAAGTCCGGGCTCCAAAGGGCAGGGCGCCGGGTAATACCCGGGGTGGGGCAAAACCCCACACGGTAAGGGCCGCAGAAACAAGACCGCCGAAGGCCCTTTAAGGGCCAGGCAAGGGTGAAAGGGTGGGGTAAGGGCCCACCGGCTCCGCAGTAATGCGGGGTGAGGGGGTGAAATGCCCCCGGCCGGGTGAGTCCCGGCTCGGGTAACCGCCCGCCCGGAGCAAGGCCAAGCAGCGCCGCTCTCCATAAGGGGATAAGGTGGCCCGCCGAAATGCGGCGCGGGTAGGCCGCTAAGGAGTCCGTGGGGCAACTCACGGGCCAAGATAGATGACCGCCGCATACAGAACCCGGCTTATGGCACACACCCGATTTATTTAAAAACCGCTTCTCTTAATATACGCGCCCATATATCCGTTTCATCCCTTAAAAAGTTTCCATAGTCCTTGGACATATTTATGTTATTGGGTATTTGCAAAATTGGTAAAAGACGGCTTTTTAATTCCCATACCCTTTTTCTAACATTTTTACTTTTGGGGAATATTACATGGGCAAACCTTTCAACGGCATCCATAGATTTAAAAACTTTCACAAAGGCATATCCAATTAAGATTTTTCTGTTCCTGTAAAGAGGTAAAACTTTTTCC
>CAYRSH010000083.1:0-5639 GCA_964426895.1 uncultured bacterium | reverse complement strand
CTTAACCTGTACATAACCTTTCAATTATGCCTACGAATGTATCTTTTGTCAAGTTAAGGGAAAATTGCCTAAATCCTCTTTATTGCCTGAACAAGTTTGCTTAAAACATCCTTTGCGTCGCCGAAAAGCATAAAGGTCTTGTCCATATAAAACAGTTCGTTATCTATACCCGCAAACCCCCTTCCCCTACCCCTCTTAATAACAAAAACATTTTTGGCATTGTAGGCTTTCAATATTGGCATTCCGTATATTGGGCTGTTGGGGTCGTTTTCCGCCGCTGGATTCACGACATCGTTAGCACCCACTATAAGGGCAACATCCGTAGTGGAAAATTCCTCATTTATCTCCTCCAAATCGTAGAGTTTTTCATAAGGTATATCCGCCTCTGCCAGAAGCACATTCATATGCCCCGGCATCCTTCCCGCCACCGGATGTATCGCAAACTTTACCTCAACCCCCCTATTTTCCAATTCGTCCATAAGTTCCTTAACCTTATGCTGGGCCTGTGCAGCCGCCAAACCAAAGCCCGGAACTATAATAACCTTGTTTGCATAGGCGAGTGTTGCCGCCGCATCGTCTATACTAATTTCCTTCATAACCTTTTGGGTCTCCTCACCTCCCACGATCTTCCCAACCGCACCAAAGAGGATATTCGTCAGAGACCTGTTCATGGCCTTAGCCATAAGGTAGGTTAAAAGCGTACCGGATGCCCCCACTATTGTCCCGCTAACTATAAGGGTATAATTTTGCAACGCAAAACCGTCAAAGGCTACCGCCAAACCAGTTAAAGCGTTATACAGGGATATTACAACGGGCATGTCGGCTCCCCCTATGGGCAATGTCATAAGGAAACCCAACAAAAGGGGAAGAAGCACGAAGAGGTTAATATATCCCGTGTTTTGCAAGGTTAGATAAGCCAAGACAAAAGAACCTATTAACAGCAAAGCGTTTAAAATCTGCTGCCCGGGAAAGGTTATAGGCCTATCGTTCATCCACCCTTGAAGTTTCAAAAAAGCCCCCATGCTACCGCTAAAAGATACGCTTCCTATTATTACCGCCAATGCCGCCAAAACTTTTAAAGCGGGGTTTCCGGAGGGGTGTAAAAGGTCTAAATAACCTATAACCCCTGCTGCCCCACCACCCATACCGTTAAACAGGGCGACCATTTGGGGCATATCCGTTAATGGCACTTTCTTTGCGGAAACCCAACCAATCACGGAACCCAACAGGATTAAGGCGATCATTAAACCCAACTTTACGGTGAATAGCGGGTCGTTTGCGTATTCGTAAAAAATATAAACAAATGTGATGAGTATCGCTAAAAGCATTCCAAAACCCGCAAGGAGATTGCCGTTTCTCGCTGTCCTCGGCGCGGACATCATCTTTAAACCAAATATAAACATTAAAACCGCCAAAAAGTATATGCCTATTATTGCGTGTTCAATCATTTCTTACCCCCCTTAAACATCTCCAACATCCTATCGGTTACGGCGAAACCACCCACAACATTTAAGGCCCCAAGCCATACTCCAAACGCCCCAACGGCCAATTCAAAGGGGGTTTGAGCATGCATCATCACGATCATGGCACCTAACAAAACTATACCGTGTATAAAGTTTGTGCCGGACATTAATGGTGTGTGGAGTATAACCGGAACCCTTGATATAACTTCAAAACCCGTAAAGGCCGAGAGCATAAAAATATAAAGTGCTACCCAAACCTCAGGCATTTTTCACCTCCATTTTAAATTCCCCTTTAAAGATCAAGCACGACTTTTCCAAAATTTCCTCCCCAAAGTCTATGTTTATATTCCCATCCTTAACCATTAACCCCAAGAAATTAACCATGTTTTTTGAAAACATTTCGCTTGAAGGCCTCGGAACACTTGAAGGCACATTCAAAGGCCCAAAAATCTTTATACCCTTGTATTCTATCAACTCGCCGGGTTTGGTAAGTTCGCAATTTCCCCCGTTATCCGCCGCTATATCAACTATAACCGAACCCTCGCGCATCCTTTCAATCATATCACGGGTTACGATAACCGGAGCCCTTTTACCCGGAACCTGTGCTGTGGTTATAACCACATCGGAATTCCCTATATGCTTTGCCAAAAACTCGTGCTGGATCTTTTTCTCCTCCTCGGTTAGTTCCCGGGCATATCCACCCTCACCTTCGGCCCAAACCGGGGATTCCAAAAATTTTGCCCCAACACTTTGGGCGTCATATTTTGCCGCAGGCCTTATATCATATGCGAATGTTTGAGCCCCCAACCTCTTTGCCGTGGCAAGGGCTTGCAATCCGGCAACACCAACCCCTATGACCAAAACCCGCGCTGGCTTTAAGGTACCCGCTGCCGTTGTTAGCATTGGGAACATACTCGGTGATAGATGGGCGGCTATGATTGCCGCTTTATACCCGGCTACGGTGGCCTGCGACGAAAGGACATCAACGAATTGGGCTTTTGTCGTTCTCGGTATTTTTTCTAAGGCGAAAACCGTCATTTTTCTTTCGGCCAGCAATTTTAACAAATCCGAGTTTTCCCAATATCTCGTGAATCCTATATAAACGGCGCCCTCTTTTAATACTTCCGCTTCTTGCAGGGTTATCGGTTGTATTTTTAATAGTACATCGGCGTTTTTGAGTATATCTTCGGGATTATCAATCACCTTTGCCCCCGCTTCCTCGTATTCCTTATCCAAGAAATAAGCCCCCTCACCACAACCCCTTTCAACCAAAACTTCATAGCCCTCTTTAACCAGTTTTTTAATATCCGAGGGTACTAACGCCACCCTTCTTTCGTTTTCCGTTTTTTCCTTCAATACCCCTACGGTTATGGCCATAAAGCGGGTATTATACTGGTGTTATTATCCCTTAGAAAGGATAAACCCAACAAAGAATAACACTAAAAGAATGTTTGAAAAGGCAAACAACCTACCCAGTGATATATCCCTTTTAAGGGAAATTATATGTAAGGCCACAAAAATAATGCTTGCGGGTAGGGTAATCAACAAGAATACCGGTTTAACATAACCGAACACAACGGGAAGGATAACCAAAGGCAAAATGGAAGCGGCGTATAAAAGGGATTGCAATTTTGTAAATCTATCACCGTATATTAAGGGCATAACGGGTAAATTCCCCTTAGAATAATCCTCTTTGTACTTAATGGCCAATGCCCAAAAATGGGGGGGTTGCCAGAGAAACATAAATGCAAAAAGTATTAGGGATAAAAGGTCAAACCTGCCTGCCGTGGAGTAATATCCTATTAGTGTGGGTAAGGCTCCGGGTATTCCCCCTAATATCACACCAAAAGGGTCTCTTCGTTTTAATATAAGCGTGTATAATACATCATAGGATATAACCGCCAGGGCGTCTAAAACCGCCGGAACAATTCCCCCAAATATCAAAACGGAGGTTATTCCTAAGAAAATCATAAAAACCGCAACACCCATACCCTCAACTACATCTATTTCCCCTTTGGCCGTAGGTCTTTTTGATGTCCTACTCATCATCTTATCTATTTCCCTATCCAATATGTTGTTTATTAAGGCGGAACCAGCGGCGGATAACATTACCCCAAGGGAAACGGGAACTATTTTTATTATATCCTTAAAGGGATTGGGACTTCCAAGGTATGCCGATGCACAGGCGACTATCCCGACAAAATAAACTATACCGGGTTTTGAGGATATGTAAAACTTTCTAATCTTCTCCATATCTCAAAATTTTAAACACATATATAAAGTTGCCAAAGTTTTCCCTTCTGAACAAAATAAGGGTATCCCCTTTGGTTGTGAAATTATCTGCGGTTGTGATTTTGGTTGTTTTCCTCTTATCGGCAACCCACAACCAATTATCACCATCCAATACAAAAAACCATTTATCAAACTTTTCAAATCTGATAGCGCTTGTGTTTATGTATAAATTTAAAAGTGTCTTGACATTCCCATTATAGAAGAACTTTATTTCGTAATCGCTTAGAAGGTATAGTGTATCATCTGACCAGAGTATATCCGGAAACTCTCCATTAAGGATGGTCTTCGGAGCCGACGACACGGGTATATAAACTATGTCTTTTTCGGTTGTTGCATAAACCCCTTTTTGAGCGCACCTTAATATTTTTACATTCTCGGAAAATTTAAGGTTTATAACCTCTTTCCCATCATCGTTAAATACCCGGATTTTATAGGGTGTTAATGCCCATATACCGGCCTTTGATTTACAAATGGAGATTACTGGATTGTTTATTCTTACAAATTCGTTATTATTAACCATTATAATCCCCTCAGCGGTTCCTATATATACCCTCCCGTTATCAAAATGCAGCGACAAAGGGCTTAAAGTATCGGGCAAATATATGCTATATATTGGTAAGAATCCGAAAGGCATTTAAACCTTTGTGAGTAAATGGCCGAGTTTTAATTTTTTTGTGCGTAAATACCTTTCGTTATAGGGGTTCGGTTCGGTTTCAATGGGTATTCTTTCCACAACCTCTATTCCAAACTCGTCCAGATCCTTTAATTTATTGGGATTGTTTGTCATAAGTTTTACCCTTTTGATTCCCATAAGTTTCAATATTTTTGCCGCAGTTTCATACCTGCGAATATCACCTTCAAAACCCAACTGGTGGTTTGCCTGAACGGTATCGTATCCCAAATCCTGCAAAGAGTACGCGTTTATTTTGTTAAAAAGCCCTATACCCCTCCCTTCCTGTCTAAGGTATATCAAAATACCACCCTCATTTGCTATTTTTTCCAATGCCATTTCCAGCTGAAAACCGCAATCGCACCTAAGGGAACCCAAAACATCCCCTGTGAAACATTCGGAGTGTATCCTTACGAGAACGGGTTCGTTTAAGGGCTCCTTGATTACAACCACATGCTCCTTTGAAACCTCTTTAAAAACCATTATCTCAAAATTCCCGTATATGGTTGGTAGTTTTGCCTTCTTTGAAACTTCCATTATTTAAATATCATTCCCGTTTCCCTTTGCACCTTCCTTGCGAGTTGTAAAATGCCGTATATCAAGCTTTCAGGCCTTGGCGGGCATCCCGGCACATAAACATCCACAGGCACTATCTGGTCAACACCCTGCAAAACCGCATAGTTGTGATATTTTCCACCACTGTTAGCACATGTTCCCATTGATATAACCCACTTGGGTTCCGGCATTTGGTCGTATATCTGTCTTAAAACGGGGGCCATTTTAACCGTAACGGTTCCCGCAACGATCATTAAATCCGCTTGTCTCGGTGAAGCCCTAAAAACCTCATACCCAAACCTCGCCAAATCATACCTCGGCATATTGGCGGCCATCATTTCTATTGCGCAACACGCCAATCCAAAAGCCGCAGGCCATATGGAATGGCTCCTACCCCAATTAACCGCCCAAGCAAAGGCCTTTTCAAGGGTTGTTAAAAGCAAAGCCCTCTCCAACTGCGCCCTTATTATTTTCTCCTCTTCGGGTTGTAGTGTTATATCAAAATAAACCTTCTGCATATACGGGTATTTTAAGTCCGATTGATTTGTTAAGTTTTAAACTAAAACTTAACCCACCTCAAACCTGGAACTTTGTCTTGGACATATATTTCAAGGTTTGCGGTATATGGACCGGTACCCGTAAGGCTTGTTACCTTTATA
>CAYRSH010000082.1:1888-5816 GCA_964426895.1 uncultured bacterium | reverse complement strand
ACATAGGTTTAAGTTGGATGTTAAAAAAGGTGCATACATCCTAAAAGTTAGGGTAAGCGATAAGGTTGAGGAGGTTAAAGGGGTGTTTTAAAAGCTCGCGTATTCTTTGGTAAAAACTTTACAACCTTATAATACTCGCTTACGCCGGGGTGGCGGAATTGGCAGACGCGCATGGTTGAGGGCCATGTGGGGGCAACCCCGTGCGGGTTCAAGTCCCGCCCCCGGCATTTGAAGAAAGTCCTTTTCTTTTTTATAAGCCTCGTGTTGGTTATCGGTTATATACTTTTTGCGGCTGCAACGAATTATTCGTATTATTTAGAGGCAAATGAACTCACCGAAAAATACATTAACAAGAAGGTAAAGGTTTCGGGCGTGGCCTTCAAAATTGATAAAAATGGTAGAGATGTAAAGTTCTTCATTCAAAAAAACGGCAAGGGTGTGTTTGTAAAGTATGTTGGTGCTACACCCGATGCTTTTGGTGAAGGTGTTCCGGTTGTGGTTGAAGGAATCTATAAAAACGATACAATATTTGCCAAAACCCTATTAACAAAATGCCCTTCAAAATACGAGTCCGCAGAGAGATAATACTATTGCTCCTTTTAATCCTTTCGTGTTCAAAACCCTCGGAAAAAGAAAGAATAAATTATAGGGTTTTTGTTGAGGTTGATACCGTTAAATTCGGAATACTTAAAAAAACCTTTAAGGTTTGGTGTTATGTAAAGCCCACGAATGTTGTAAGCATAGTTTCCGATGTTGAAGGCATCATAAATAAGGTTTATATCACTCCCGGGCAGTGGATAAAAAAAGGTGATACGGTGGCAAAGGTTTATAAAGGGCCCATCTATAAAGAAATACCCATAATTTCCCCTTTGTCCGGAAGGGTTGAAGATGTTTTCATTAACGAGGGCTTGCCGGTAAATGCTGGTAGCATAATTGGTATAATATCAATGGGGGGGAACGAGGTTGTTTTATACATACCTTTAAGATACAGAAAAATTGTAAAAGGGGGTACAAAGTTTTTGTTGGATAATAACGAGGGGAAAATTTTACACATTTCTAATATCCCCAACGATAGCATTCTATCCTATGTTGCAAAGGGCAGGGTAAATACTTATATTTATCCCGGTGCTTATTTATGTGATGTTATAAAAGATGAGACGGATAAGGTTTTGTATGTTAAGAAAACGGCTTTAATCGGCGATTCTATAATTTTTAAGGTGTCAGGAAATAAGGTTAAATCAACAAGGGTTAAGCCCATATTTGAGGATGATAACGGGAATGTCGCCGTTATATCGGATTTAAAGGTTGGGGATACGGTTGTGGTATTGGGCGGAGAAATGCTAAGCGATACTATGGAAGTAGTTTATTGATCATCATCCTTAGAATTTACGACTAAGTTTTAAATGAAATACATATCCGTAATGTTTTTAAGCGATCTTTTAGCCGTGATAATATCCGTAGTTCTGGCGTTTTTAATAAAGTTTAGGGGAAACTATATATTGGAATTGCAAAGGGATAGGTGGGTTGAGGGGTTGTTGATGGTTCTATCGCTTATGCTCATATTCGTAATGAGAAGGCTTTATATGCAAAGGAGATTGTTTTTTGATGAGTTGAGGGAAATCATAGAGGGTGTATTCTTGACATTCTTGTTGATATTCGCATATTTTGCCTTTGCGAAAGGAGACCCAGATTATTCAAGGATGTACACGAGTTTATCATTGATGTTTTCCATAGTTTTGGTTCCGACTTTTAGGGCTATAACCAAAAAACTTTTAAGAGATTTTATATCGGAAGAGGTTTTGGTTCTCAAAGGTCCCGAATGTGAAAAGGTATTTAACTTCTTACAAAAAAACTGGTATTTATCTTATAAACCCGTAGGTTTAGTTGATATTCAAGATTTGGATAAGTGGGTTGGGAAAGTTGGGAATGTGGTAATTCCCAAAATACCATTCCTATCGGAATTTACCACCGAATTGGCGGACATAAGCATAAACTTTAAAAGGATTTTCTTCTCCCCGGATATTGAGGGAATACCTTTTATGAACAGGATATTCCACTTTGATCCTTCTTATAACCTTCCATTGGTTGAAACCTATTTTGGGGGCTTGGACCCTATAAATTCTCTTTTAAAACGCCTGTTTGATATAGTTTTTTCGGCTGCCGTTTTAATAACTCTATCACCCCTACTCCTTTTAATCGCTATCCTGATAAAATTAACATCAAAGGGCCCGGTTATATATAAACACAAACGCATGGGAAAAAACGGGAAGGAATTTTATCTTTACAAGTTTAGAACCATGTATGAGAATGCCGATGAGATGTTAGAAGAAATTTTAGAAAAGGATGAAGAGGCTCGGAAGTTGTGGGAAAGGAGGAGGAAATTACCAAACGACCCAAGAATAACGCCTATCGGGAGGATTTTAAGAAAGTTTTCATTAGACGAACTACCCCAATTCTTCAATGTATTAAAGGGTGATATGAGCGTTGTGGGACCGAGGCCAGCGCCAATGGATGAGATAAAAAAATATCACGGAAAATTCTCAAAGTATTACTTTATGGTGAGGCCGGGGATAACGGGGCTTTGGCAGGTTAGCGGCAGGAGTGATACGGATTACGAAATGCGTGTTAAACTTGACCTCATCTATATTTTGAATCAATCCTTTTGGTTGGATATTGTTATAATATTTAAAACCGTAATGGTGGTTTTGAAGGGGGAGGGTGCGTACTAATTAACCCCGATTGAGAACTTAGAAGGAATTTTAAAAAGTGGTTTGAAGTGCAGGGAGTTTGCGGAAAGGGAGGGTCTAATAAGGGTTGATATAGCAAACCGCGAAGTATTGGAGAAACGAAGATTAAAGGGTTTGCATAAATATGTAAATCTCTACATATCCCCCCGGAATGCCATGATGTATATTTTAAAGAAAAGTAATGTGGTTATTTTAGGAATAAGCGGGGAGGTAGTAAAAAGGGAAGGGGTGAGGGTTTCAATAGGGAATGCCGCAAGCGAATATGCGGTTATAAGGAATTTTGCCGATGTTTATATAGATAGGTTAATACGAGAAGTTAGGAAAATTAGGGATTGGACTTTGGGAGAAATCCAACAAATTGATGTTAAAAGTTTTCTTAAGCGAGAACCCATAAATCTTTTTATAAATCCGAAGGTTTTATTGCAATCCGAAATCCTTATACCCCGTATCGTGGGCAAAAAGTATATAAGGGCAATATATGTTCCCGATGATGATACAAAAGGGATTGTAAGGGAAATTATAGATAAGGCTGGGGTTAGAATAGATATAATTGTTCAGCCCAATATGTTCTTTTTACCCCAAAGAAAGGTGAAAATATATAAAAATATTTGGGTGGTTAAGGGTGATCTTTTTGATAGCGAAATGCAAACCCTGACAATAAGCGTTAATACCGTGGGGGTTATGGGTAAAGGGTTAGCCAGTAGATTAAAATATCTATATCCCTCAGCTTATGTCGCGTATCAAGATTATGTTAAATCCGGGGTTTTGAAACCCGGAAGGCCTGTCGTTTATAGGATGATAGGGGATAACGATTATATTAAATGGTTTTTATTCTTTCCTACAAAAAGGCATTGGAGGGAAAAAAGCGAAATATCTATGATAGAAGAGGGGTTAAGGTGGTTTGTAAAGAATTACAAAAAAGAGGGGATAGAATCCGTTGCATTTCCGGCCCTCGGATGCGGTTTGGGTGGCTTGAAATGGGAAGATGTTGGGCCTTTAATGGTGAAATACTTAAAGTATGTTGATATAGAGGTTGAGTTATATGTTCAGGGCGATGAGGAGGAATATTTCAAGCCAGAATTTTACGGATTACATGCCGATGGAGATATAGAAGGATGAGATACGGGAAAGCGGGGAAGGTATGTCTCACTGCGTGGTTGTATAAAGCACAGAGTGATACA
>CAYRSH010000082.1:0-1788 GCA_964426895.1 uncultured bacterium | reverse complement strand
ATTCTATCTTTTACTTTTATGAAATACACCCCCTTCTTAGTCCTCAAAAAATCCGGTTTTATCAACCTTCCGGATATGTTGTATATTTTAACATCATCCGATTTAAATCCCGAAGATATTTCCTTTGCATTCGTTGATAGGTATTCCTTGATGTAATAATCCCTCATAGGGAGATAAACCGGTGGTATCTGGGTGCTGTCGTAAGGTGATGTGTGTATAACAGCCCAAGTATCCGCGCTGTAAAGCGTATCCACCCGGAGGGATATATAACCGAGGTAAGCCACATATGTCAGTTTGAGGTTGAATTTTTCCAAGTGTTCCATATGCGCCCATTTTACCGTATCGTTCGTGGATGTGTCTATGGAGATTATTCTCGGGCGTGTGGTTTTCACCTTTTTAAAGATTTCACCAACGAGTATTTCCACGGTATCGCCCGATACCCTCAAAACCCTCGCGATTGCGGTATCAACAAACATACTATCAACTATGCCGTCTAAATCTATATCTTCAAAGGGGTAGTATGTGTTTAACGGGTAAAAGCATGTGTCTATAGCCTGCCACCAATCACCCGCTATTATGGGAAACTTCAAATGCTTTATGGGTATTCCCCAAAGTATATCCACGAGGTATTGCCCGTCAAAATATACGAAGTTCGTATCAATTCCGTATACGGTTTCGTTCCTCGTGAAGTATTTGGCCCTATCCACCAAAAACGAGCATCTCGTTCCACTTCCATCCCATGTATCTACCATAAAAACGGAGTCCTTCACAATGTACGAGTCCCCACTGCTAACCCTCAAATTGTAATACCTGAAATTCCCCAAATCATACCCCGCAAAGGATAAAGATGATAATAGCATTATCATATTCCACCTCCTATTTCAACCACCTTAAACCCCTAACCTGCCCCCAAGTGGTCCTTATCATAAACTTTATTGAATCGCCGTAAAACTCAACTGGTTCTATCCCAAAAAAGTAGTCGGAACTATCCAAACTAATATCCCCAAAGTTTAACCATAAAGCCCGCCTTCCGGATATTAATACGGTATCCCCATAGTTTGTATCCGGTGCCATAATTCCAACCGTATCCATTGAAATCTTTATATCCCGCAAGTTAATGAAATAATAATTGCTCCCGATTTGTAAAACCTTCAAGAGTTTATATCCACTTGACGGAACGGATGTTCCCTTAAACCTCTCAATATCCAAATTGTATTCGTAAAATCCCAAAACATTATAACCCGTGTTTTTCGTACTCAAAACAACATAGAAACCCGGAACGGTATCCCAAAGGGTAATGGTATCTTTTACCTCCTTTACCTCATAACACTCGGATTTTGTAAAGTATATTCCCCTGTCGGGTTGTACCACCTCGTATTCCCTATGCTCTGAACGAACCTTTGAGGGGTTTGGGAGTATTATGCTGAAGGTGTCCTGTATATCCGGATTACTATAAATCCTGAAAACCGTATCGTCTTTACCGGTTATGTAATCGTGTATGAAAACCTTTAAGGTTTCTATGTTAGAGTATGAACTGGAAAAATAAACATCAAACATTATTACAAGGCTATCCCCACCACCCGTAGATTTATAATTATGGTATGCGGATAGGGTTTTTTCGGATGCGCCCGTGCGATCGGCTCTACCCAAGCAAATCTTCCCACAAGATACAAAAGCACCGAAAAAAGCGATTATAAATAAAAACCTTTTTATTTCATAACCTCCTTTAAATAATACCCCTTACCCACCATAAACGAAAAGACTAGCAGGAATTTGAGAGAATTTGAG
>CAYRSH010000081.1:0-5957 GCA_964426895.1 uncultured bacterium | reverse complement strand
CTAATCTACCTTGTGGAATTTAAACTTGTGGGTGAAGTCCGGCCTTTAATGTTTCGTTTAGCGTTCCTAATCTACCTTGTGGAATCCCAAGCGTATAGACAATAGCATTCCGGATTTAATCCCCTTACCCCATACAAACAAAACTGGGATATAATTCCCACCTTATGTTAATACTCATAAGCGTTTATGGTTATGGTGGTTTTGGGCATTATTCCGTTGGAGTTGCAAGACCTGACATATCCAAGTTAAGAGAATTCCTAAAACAAAAGGGTTATTCCGACTTTGATAATATCTTCATAACTACAGGTGGTTCAGGGTATGCGGTATTTAAAAAGTTTGTTATCGGTGGGGAAAGCAATTCTTTAAAAACGATAACCACTTCAAGTGATTCATCAACCGCATACATTTCGGGTGGATATTGGCAGTTTAACCTCGGTTATCTCCTTTACTCAAACAAGATGTTCAATTCTTATGCGATTTTCGGAGTAGGTAAGGATAATTTAGAAATAACTACCGTTGAAAACTTTTCCGGGAATTTTGAAAATATTTTTGACAATCCCCCGAAATCCGCAAAGTATTCAACCGAGGGGTTTTTCTTTACCGTATCTTTACAGGGTGATGTATTCCTATACGGATTAAACATAGGTTTAAGGGTTGGTTATGGTTATTCCTTAAAGGGGGGTTGGAAGGTTTGGGATAAGGATGTATCCGGTGGCCCAAAGGTTGGTCTTGATGGTCCTTTCATAAGGTTGATAATAGGGGGCGGAATTATTATATGAGGTTTTATCCGAGGATAGGTTTGGAAGTTCATGTTGAGTTAAAAACGAAGAGCAAAATGTTTTGTTTCTGTCCCGTGGGTGAATGGGAAGAACCCAATACAGCCGTATGTCCCATATGCTTGGCGCATCCCGGAACCCTTCCATTACCCAATAGACAAGCGGTTGTTTTTGCCGTTGCCCTCGGTTTGGCTTTAAACGGAGAGATTTCAAAAATTTCCCAGTTTTACAGGAAAAATTACTTTTATCCAGACCTCCCAAAAGGGTACCAGATAACCCAATATTCCATACCAATAATCAAAAACGCCTATATCCTCGGTAAAAGGGTAGAAAGGATAAACTTGGAAGAAGAAACTGCAAAATCCTTACACTTGGCGGATGGAAGCGTTTTACTTGACTTTAACAGGGCCGGAATACCCCTATTGGAAATTGTATCCGCACCGGATATAAAATCACCCGAGGAGGCAAAGGAGTATTTGAGGGCTTTGCAGAGTGTTTTAAGATATCTCGGCATATCCGATGCGGATATGGAAAAGGGGCAGTTTAGGGTTGATGTGAATGTTTCCGTAAGCACGGTTGAGGGCGGTTTCGGTACAAAGGTTGAAATAAAAAACATAAACTCCTTTAAGGCCATAGCGGACGCAATAGAATACGAAATAGAAAGGCAAAAAGAAATTATATCAAAGGGTGAAGAGGTTATTCAGGAGACGAGGATGTGGAACGGAAAGGAAACCGAACCTATGAGGACAAAGGAAACGGAAAGCGATTACAGGTATTTCCCAGAACCCGATATTCCACTCCTTTATGTTGATGATGGAATTTTTGAAGAGGCGAAAACCCTGTTGGTTGAAATGCCTTGGGAAAAGGAAAAAAGGTATATATCCATAGGGGTTCCCGAACACCTTGCGGGCATAATAGCATACGACAAGGATTTATCACAAACCTTTGAAAGGATTTCCCACATAGACCCTAAGGAGGTTGCGGAGTACCTTGTGAATGTTATAGTGGGTAGGTTAAATCAGGCTAATAAGGATTTAAAGGATTTTGATGTAGAAGGCTTTGGTGCGCTTTTGGAAAGGGTAAAAAGGGGTGAAATCCTATCGGAATATGTAAAGATTGCCATCCAAAAAAACATATTTGAGGGTATTCCTTTTGACGAACTCATAAGAAACGCCCCCAAACCCGTTGAAATAGACCTTGAAGGAATAGTGGAAGACCTTATAAAGAACAATCCCGCACAGGTGGAAAAGTATAAAAAGGGGCAAAAAGGGGTTGTTGGGTTTTTTGTGGGTCAAATTATGAAAGAGTATAGGGGAAAGGTTGATCCGAAAAGGGTAAATGAAGTCGTCGTTAAAAAACTTGAAGAGGCTTAGCATATTATCCCTTTTACTTTTAGGGTGCGTTGAAAGGTTTTACATTGAAGAGGGCAAAGGTGTTGTTATTGAAGGGGGCAAGGGTGTTTGGGTTCTAACGACTTTATCCCCCGAGATTTGGTATATTAAGGATTCCGCTCAAAGGGTTATATTCGCATCCCTTTGGGCTAACGATATATTAAAGGTTGGGGATACCCTGTTTGTTGTAAATTCCGGCACAAACGATGTTTATAGGTTTATAACAACAACCGGAGAGGTGGAAACCCTAAGGGTAGGGGATGGTAGAAACCCTTATGCTCTCGCATATTCCAAGGTTAATAACACCTTGTTTGTTAGCAACTTTTTAACGAGCACCATAACCGCATTTAGGGGGAATGTTTTGGTTGGGGAATTCCCAACATGCGGAAATCCGGAAGGTATGCATACGGTTGGTGGGAAGTTGTATGTGGCATGCACCAATTATTATTCGGATAAAAGGGGGGAAGTTTGGGTTCATAGCATTTTTAACTTTGATACGGTAAAAACATATAAAACGGGCATAAATTCACAAATGGTTATAAGCGACGGTGAAGGCGATGTGTATGTTTTATCAACAGGTGATTATTCCACAATTCAAACAAGCCTTTTCAGGATATCCATAAATGGGGTTGATAGTTTTTACATAGGGGGATATCTCGGAAATGCTTGCATATCCGATAAGGGTTATTTATTTTTGGTGGGTTGGTATGGTGGGGTTTATAAGTTTAATTGGGTTGAAGAAAAAGGGGAAGGGTTTATAATTACGGACATTTCCGCCTCTTCCTGCGATGTTAAGGGGGATACCCTTGTGGTTTCCGACTTCAACAACGATAGGGTTGTATATTACGACTTTTCCGGAAAAATGATAAAATACTTTTATGTTGGGGATGGACCCATAGATGTTGAGTCGGAATAAGTACAGTTTCCGTTGGAAGTTCGCCCATTATGTCTTGAAATTCCTGTTTAAAGTTTTAACCGGTGGGAGGGTTGTGAATAAGGAAAAACTCAAAATACCCGATAAACCCGTTATTATTGTCGGAAATCACTCATCGTATATGGACCCCCCTTTGATAATCGCTTTTTGGGAAAGGGAAATATACTTTTTAGGTCATGCGGGACTTTTTAAAAATCCCATATTTGGGGGTTTCTTAAAGTTTTTCAACGGATTACCCTTACCGGCTGGATTTAAAAAATCTTATGAACTTTTGGATATGGGATACGATATTGGAATATTCCCCGAGGGCGGGAGGAATAAATTGCCCGATGTGAAAATCGGGGCTTTCAAACTCTCAAAGGATAAGAATGTTCCGGTTATCGTTTTTGGTATTTATGGGAATAGGGGGAGGGTTTTTAAAAAGGTTCCGAGGTGGATTTTTAAAAGGGGACTTTATCTCGTATATCTAAAAACCCTATACCCCGAAAGTTTTAGAGATGCGGAAGAAATAGCGGAGGAGTTTAGGAAAACAATTATGGAATTCATTGAGAAATACCAATAGATATTCCAAAAAGCCTGTTTTTACTTACAAAGGCGTTTAACCTCTTAAAGTTGATGTATAACCCATAAGTGCTTGTGGGTTCATACCCCTTTGTGAATAAAACATCAAAAAAAACTCCCGTTCTTGCAATCCCCTTATAAATCGGTATATTCACATTTATAACCAAAAAGTTATCCGCCAAAGAGTTTAGCATTGGAACTTCCCTATAACCGTTAAAACCCCCATAAGGCTTTTTAAGACCCCATAATCCCTTAAAACCCTTTACGCTTATAATACCAAACTTCCCAAAAACCTCAAACCCCATATGCCCATAACCCATAAAAATCTTGGCTATTATTTCCGGTTTTAGGTTTATATACCTGAGGATACCGAAGGGTTTATAAAATTCCCCCATACCAAAACCCAAATTGGTTTTACCAAACCAACGATGAACACCACCATAATATAAAATCTGCCCGTTCTCGGTATAAAGGTTAAACTCGGAAAATATCCCAATGGGAATATAACCGTTTTCCGGTATATCAAGTTCCCCTTCGGAATACGCCCTTGTGCTATCAAACTGCCCCGATATACCCACCTTCATAGGTGTGGAAAAAAGGTTATAAACATAAATATCCAAATTCCCAACGATGCCTTTGTTTCCAAAGATATTAAACCGTATTTCCGAATTTGAAATGGTTGAAAACTTAAAAACAACCTTTTGGTTATCCCTAAAAACATCAAACTTTAAGTTGTAGAAACTTGCCAATTGTTCCGTTGATATAATTTCCGAATAATTGAAAGGCTTATCCAAAAGACCCTTAAACATCCACAAAACATTTTCCCATTTGAAATCCCCCATTACCAGAGGGTTTTTAAAAACCACAAACTTCCCCTTATCCAAAATTGCTATGTATTCGTATTCATTAACATAAACCTCCGCTTTCGCTAAGGGGTAGCCCATATCCGCTAAATCCTTTAACATCCGTAATGTTATGCTGTCCCCCTTTTTTTCATCCCCGTAAAACAACCAAAACCTTCCGCCGAGAACTATAAGAATTTCCATTTTGCCCTTTTATTTGAAAACCTCCTTTAAATCAACCTTTAAGCCCTTTAAAATCTTGCTATTAACCTTATCTTCCTTTTCCGCAAAAGAATAAAGTTCATACTTCCCGTTTTCACCCAAAACCCATACCTCTATTGCCTTTTCATCTGGATAAACAATCCAATACTCTTTAACACTAAAATCTTCATAAATTCCCTTCTTAACAACCGTATCCCTTCTCGTAGTTGATGGGGAAACGATTTCAACTACCAAGTCAGGAGCACCCATTATCGCTTTCTCCCCTATTATACCAAGGTTTTCCTTTGAAATATAAACTATATCGGGTTGTAATACCATATCTTCGCTTAACACAACATCTATGGGGGAAACAAACGCTTTACCTAAATTTTTTCTACTTACAAAATTTACAAGGATTATAAAAATTTTACCAACCAAATCCTGATGCCAAGGGGTTGGTGCCGGCATTTCCATCAACCTCCCTTTAATAACCTCATAACGCCTATCATCATCCAACTTTAAATAATCCTCATAAGTCCAGACCTTTTCCTTAACCATTTCCTTCATCCAAACACCTCCTTTAAATCAATTTCTAAACCCTCTAAAACCTTGCTTTTAATCTTACCCTCTTTCTCGGCGAAAGAATAAAGTTCATACTCCCCGTTTTCACCCAAAACCCATACCTCTATGACCTTTTCACCCGGATATACTATCCAGTATTCTTTAATCCCAAATTCTTCGTATATTTCAAACTTCTCATACCTATCCCTCTTAAAACTACCCGGTGATACTATTTCAACAACCAAATCCGGAGCCCCGAACAGACGACCTTCCCTTATGTTTTTTAAGTTTTCGTTTGATATAAACACTATGTCGGGTTGAACAACTATATTGTCGGACAAAATTATATCAAAAGGTGATGGAACGATTTCACCCAGATCCTTTTCCAAAACGAAGTTATACATTTTCAGATTTATAAAATTTAAAATTCTCTGATGCTCAAAGTTTGGTGCCGGCATTTCCATCAACCTCCCTTTAATAACTTCATAACGCTTGTCATCTTCAAGTTTTAAATAATCCTCATAAGTCCAGACCTTTTCCTTAACCATTTCCTTCATCCAAACACCTCCTTTAAATCAATTTCTAAACCCTCTAAAACCTTGCTTTTAACTTTGCCCTCTTTTTCGGCAAAAGAGCAAAGTTCATACTTTCCGCTTTCGTTTAAAGCCCATACCTCCATTGCCTTTTCACC
>CAYRSH010000080.1:4184-6115 GCA_964426895.1 uncultured bacterium | reverse complement strand
TGCAATGATGTGATTAATGCTACCATTAGCATAAGAAAAGCATTTTAATGTTGAACAATTCCTTACCAATGGGATACTACTTTCAAGGATTTCCCTTCTTCTGCATAGAATATAAGAAAGCGCATTCGCTTACTTTTCTATCTCCCGTGAAACTATTCATAAACCTTTGCCGAATTTCCGGGTATCTCCTTCCAAGGTTCAAACCTACCACCTAAATGTTTTGCCAAAAACTCCTCTATTCTACCCGTCATATCCAAACGGTTTTCAGGACGAACTATGCCGTGTCCCTCATCGGGATAAACGACAAGGGTAGCCTCTATCCCATTTTCCTTAGCAGCCTTATACATCATTTCGCTTTCCTGCAATTTAACCCTCGGGTCGTTAGCCCCGTGAATTATCAAAAGGGGTGATTTAATGTTTTTTGCATAGAAATATGGGGAACGCGATATTAAAAACTCTTTATCCTCTTCCGGATGTCCAACGCGCTTATAAAATTGCGGTTTAAATGTTTCCCAGTAAGGTGGTATTGTTTGCAAAAATGTTATAAGGTTGGAAGGACCCACAATGGAAATCCCACACTTAAAATATTCCGGTGTAAATGTCATACCCACAAGCGTGGCATATCCACCATATGAACCCCCTATGATCGCCACCCTCTTAGGGTCGGTTATACCCCTTTTTATCAGCCATAAAAGGCCATCTATTAAATCCGTATGCATCTTTCCACCCCATTCCCTATCGCCAGCATTTAGATAGTTTTTCCCATATCCGGTAGAACCCCTAAAATTAACCTGCAAAACGGCATAACCCCTGTTGGCTAACCACTGAATCAAAGGATCAAACCCCCATCTATCCCTATACCAAGGTCCTCCATGGGGAAATACTACCGTTGGCAAATCCTTCGGCTCCATATCCGTGGGTAGGGTTAAATAACCGTAGATTTTCATCCCATCCCTTGCGATAAAGGATATAGGTTCTGTCTTTGCGAGTTTGTATTTTTTGAGGTTTTCCCGTGCACCGAATAGAAAACTTATTTCCCCGTTTTCCCTATTATAAATGTAGTATTCTGGGGGCTTCGTATCCGAGTATCTTGCAATAATCCAAATTTTATTATCATCGCTTTGAGAAGTTATATTGAACGCATCGCCGTTAAAGTCTTGTTTTAACCGTTTAAAATCCCCTTCTACCTTTGAACTTAAAACCTTCCATTCGGGTTTTTCCCCATCAACAATTACGGCCAATATTTCATGGGTTTTAGGGTTTGCCAAAATTCCGCCTATGTCAAAGTCGGGATCTTCAAATAAAACGGTATATTCCCCAGTCTCAATATTTAACAGTACGAGCCTCATCGTATTACCTCCGTATGTGGTTATCGTATATAACCCATTATTATCTTCCGTAAAATCTCCTCCAGCACCAATACCATAAATGGCATCTTCTACGGGTAATTTCATTATGACATCACCAACCTTTCCATTTCTCACCCTCCTATATTCCGCCTCACCTGTTGGTAAGGATATAGAGGCAACCCTTGGAGTTAAAGAGTTGTCAATAAGCCACATGGCCACATCTCCCGGATTTTCTGCAAGTAAGGTTAATTCTCCATTTTTTAAATTCAAAAGATATGGATCGTAAAACCTTTTATCCCTTAGGTTTATTACTATTACCACCTTATCCTCAATGCCGGGAACCCTCTTTAATATCCACGCTTGAACATCCTCAAAAGGGGTTAAATCTTTTATCTCGCCGGTTTCAACATTCAGGGCGTTTATGTGATAATTTTCATTGCCATCCTTATCCATAAATATCCCTATGGTTGATGAGTTTAACCAGGTGTAAAACCTCACAGGCCTTTTGTATTTGGTTAAAACCCTTTCCTCACCCGTTTTCAAATTTCTAACCCAAATATTCGCGTTGCCTTCATAAGGCGA
>CAYRSH010000080.1:0-4084 GCA_964426895.1 uncultured bacterium | reverse complement strand
TATAACCGCTAAGGCTTTGCCTCCGCCCAATTATTCCCAATACCAACATCTACAACCACGGGAACATCCAATTTTATGGCGTTTTCCATAAAGTTCTTTAAATCCTCAATTATTCCCAATTCTTCCTCCGCAATTTCAAAAAGTAATTCGTCGTGCACCTGCAAAACCATTTTGCTTTTCTTTCCTTTAATATACCCGTATATATCTATCATCGCCTTTTTTATCATATCGGCGGCGGAACCCTGAACGGGAGTGTTTATGGTTATCCTCCTGTAAGCATCGTTTATCCTTGGATCTACGAATATGTATCTCCTCCTGCCCATAAGCGTTTGAACATAGCCGTTTTCCCTTGCAAATTCAATAATACTTTCCTGCCACATCTTTACCCCCGGAAACCTTTCGTAATATGCCTTTATCATCCTATCAGCAACCTCGTAATCCACGCCTATGGCCTTTGATAACCCATAAGGGCTTATGCCGTAAATTATTCCAAAATTCACCGTTTTCGCCACCCTCCTCTCGTCGTCGTTTATCTTCTCTTTACCAAACAACGCCTTCGCCGTCTCCAAATGTATATCCCTACCCTCGTAAAATATCCTTTTAAGGTTTTCATCCCCGCTTAAATGCGCCAGAATCCTAAGTTCAATTTGAGAATAGTCCAAAGATACAAGTTTATATCCCTTTGGGCACACAAAGGCTTCCCTTATCTTCTTACCCCAATTCCCCCTAACTGGTATATTCTGCAAGTTTGGATTAAAGCATGATAACCTTCCAGTTGCCGTGGTTGTTTGGGAAAAGGTTGGGTAAATCCTCCTGTCCCTTTGAACATATTTTGTTAAGCCTTCTATATATGTGGATTTTAGTTTGAACAATTCCCTGTATTCCAAAATCTTTGCGGGTAAGGGGTGGAGCTTTGATAATTCCGTTAAAACTTCAACATCCGTTGAATATCCTGTTTTGGTCTTTTTAACAGGGGGAAGTTTTAGCCTTTCAAATAGAACATGTGCCAATTGTTTGGGGGAGTTTAGGTTAAACCTTGCGCCCGACAGGTTGTATATTTCCTCTTCAAGCCTTTTAATTTCTCCGTTCAATTCCCTTCCCAACTCCTCCAACTTATCAACCGAAACCATAACACCGTTGTTTTCCATATACGCCAAAACCCTACTTAAAGGTAATTCTAAATTCACATAAATATCCCAAAGGTTTTCCCCTTTTAACCTTTCCGTTATGTAATCCCCTATTTGCGCGGATAGGTATGCGGAAAATGCACCAAAGGGTGAAACGGGTTTCCAAGCCTTATACTTCAAGGCTAACGATTCCAAATTATGCCTATCCTTACCCATTTCTTCAATCTCGGGTAGTAATAGGTAATCTCCAATGGATAGGTCGTATAAAACCCCCGCATTCGGAAAAACTTTATATATTTCCTTTGAGTTGATGCAGTATTTATTGCCGGTGATTTCGGGTTTAAACTCTTCAACAGTGTAAATGTTTTCACCATCGCTGAAATAAAATCTTCCATCAAAGCCAACGGACTTGAATTCCTCACCGTTAAATGGTTTAATTTCGGGGAGTTTGGGATATTCCGCTATATCGCCCAAAGCCGAGAAAAACTCCAATTCCCTCAATATATCAACCAACTTTTCCCTTTGGGGTTTTCCAACCCTTAGGTCTTCCAATTCCCCGTCAAAAGCGTCAAACCTTAGGGAATAAACCTCCCTTAACTTTGTTATCCTTTCCCCCTCTTCCTTTAAGGCGTTGGCAAACTTTGGGGGAAGTTTATGGATGTTATTAAGGATCTCTTCCAAGGAGCCGAATTTTTGCAGCAATTCAACAGCCGTTTTCTTCCCTATACCCCTTATACCGGGAATGTTGTCGGCGCTATCACCAACGAGTAATAGGTAATCGGGTAGTTGTTGGGGTTTAACGCCAAACTTTTTCTCAATTTTGTCGGCATCAAGGATTATATTGTCTTTTGTTGATATATCCATAATCCTTATGTAATCATCTACCAAGGCCATTACATCCTTATCCGTGGTTACGAGTATTGAACGAATACCCTTTTCCCTAAACTTAACCGCCACAGAACCCAAAATGTCATCGGCTTCAAAGCCTTCCTTAGCATATGTTTTTATACCCATGGCTTCGGAAAGTTCTTTTATTATTTTTATTTGTGGCCTTAATTCATCCGGTTGTGGTGGCCTGTTTGCTTTGTAATATGTTAAAATTCTATGCCTGAATGTGGGACTTGGACTGTCAAACGCCACGAGCATATATGTAGGCCTTATCTGCCTAAGTATGTCCTTTATCAAGGTGTAAAAGTAATAAACCGCAGAGGTGTTTAACCCCTTTGAATTTCTTAAAGGTGTGTCCTTAAAAGCGTAAAATCCCCTATAAGCGACAGTATGCGCATCTATACCGACAAAAATATCCCCCATTACGGTAAGTATTATATGCTTGGAAAACCTTCAATTACTCGGCCTTAGAATGCCACCCTTATGCATCCCGTTCTTTTTGAAATAGGCGGTATTGAGATTAGGACATATGGGGTTTTGGTTCTTTTGGGATTTTTGGCTGGGGTCTGGTTCGCGTCTAACCATTTAAGTAAATTTGGGATTTCAAAGGACAGGGTTTGGGATGTGGCGATATGGGCGATGATATTCGGCATCATAGGGGCAAGGGTATTTTTCGTTATACAGCATTGGGATTATTATAGTTTAAACCTTACGGAAATTTTTGCCATATGGAAGGGTGGTATGACCTTTTACGGGGTACTTTTTGGCGTTATACCGGTTTTGTGGTTTATACATAAAGAGAAATGGAACTTTTGGGCGACTTTGGATGCGGCAATTCCCGGGATAACGCTCGGCATAGTAATAGGTAGGTGGGGGTGTTTCTTTAACGGATGTTGTTATGGAAAACCTACGAATCTCCCCTTCGGGGTAATCTTTCCGGAAGGTAGCGAGCCCTATATTGAATTCGGAGGGGTTCCGGTACATCCATCCCAAATATACGAATCCGTAGGGGATGCAATACTGTTTTTGATATATTTGGTATTATTGCGGAAATTCGGGGTTAAAAAAGCGGGTTTGGTGGGTTCCTTGGCGTTAATATTTACCCCTTTTGTGAGGTTTTTGGTGGATTTTACCCGTCATTACGAATCAAACTCTTATCTTTTTGGATTGCCTTTAACATTTAACCAGTGGATAGCAATAACATTGATGATTTTAGGGTTTGTGATGTTTGTAAGGATATATGGAACCCATAAGGTTAGCCCGTCCGCTTAACGGATTAATAGCTGCATTGGTGGTAATAGTATCAACAAAGATAACATACGGGGATTTTTTTAAGGCGGTTTATTTAATGCTGGGTGCCTTTTTCATATCCTCCTTTATCAACATAACCAACGATATATCGGATATAGAGGTTGATAGGGTTAATCATCCAAACAAACCCCTTATTACCGGTAAGGCCACACCTTTGGATGCATTTATGCTTTCAGTCGTGTGCTTAATCCTAAGTCTTTACTTTTCTGCAAAGCACTCATACTGGGCCTTAATGATAGGCTCTTTGGCAATGTTTATTGGGATACTATATAACTTGGAATTAAAGTCCATTCCCTTTTTGGGGAATTTATCGGTTTCCTTTGTGATATTCTTGGCATTTTTATACGGGGCAAACCCCGAAAACATTCCGAGGATAATACCGGCCGCCCTCTTGGGCGCGTATCTACAATTGTTAAGGGAGATTGTAAAGAGTTTGGAAGATAAAGAAGGCGATAAAATTCAAAGGAAAACCATAGCGCATATCTTGGCAGAAAGTAAGATTCAACACCTAATATTTGCGGGGATAATGGTTTTAACCGTTTTGGATATTTTACCCGTTTTTGCCGGTTATTCCCTTTATTATGGCATATGTGTATTTTTATTGGTAAATGGACCCTTATGGGCTTTTGGTTGGTTGGTATATTGGCGGAAATATTCAATGCTTAGGAAAGTTTTAAAACTCACAACCGTGTTGGCGATAATACCCCTTTGGGTGGCGTAAGTAGGAGATTATAAAAGTTTCAACAATGCAAACATCA
>CAYRSH010000079.1:2044-6186 GCA_964426895.1 uncultured bacterium | reverse complement strand
AACATATATATTTCCGCATTATTGGAAGCGGCAAAACACATTTCCGTGTTCGGTCAGTTGTTTAACTGGCTTAATAAAAGTTTAAGACCCAAAATTTATATGGAGTTTTCCGAACCAATACTCGGATCCTCGGCAGGAGAATTCAGAATATATACCGAGGAAATGAAGTTTAAAGCCTTTTTCTCTTCACCCATAAGCATTTATAGCATAAGAAAACCGATATTGGAGAATTTTGCCATAGTTTTTTCCGCCTTGAAGAACAACACCCCCTTGGCAATATATCACTTCGGATACGATAAATACCAAGATATCAAAAATGCCATCAAAGGTTTGATAGAAGAAATAAAAAAACTTTTATCCCAAAATTGGCAAGTATCTCAAAATTTGCCAAAGAATGATTACATTAACACACTCTTAGCATTGGGTTTTTATGCGGGAATCGTAGAGGTTTTAGGTTCCAAAATTCGTAAATATGACATAAATAGCGGAGTTAATATAAACACAATAAACTCTGCCTTTTGTAGAAATAACTCAATTTATGATACTTTCGGACTTTTAACGCATAAAGGCTATTTAGATGTTGAATTGAAAAAGTTGAATCAAAGGTGTAGTGGTAGAAATAATAATTGGAACGGTTTTAACTCTTCCCATAATACCCGAAACTTCCAAAGAAACTTCTTAGCCCATGCGGGTTTTGAAGATTCGGTTATAGAGTTTAGATGCGTAGGAAACCAAATATACCTTCGTTATAATCCGCAAAAGGAACGGGAAATTAAAAAATTGCTTATTAATAATTTGTAAAAAGGGGGTGGTGTATGACGATAAAAAAAGATTATACCTTCTGCATCTTAACCCCTATTATAATGGGGGGGGCTAATAGGAATTTGGAGTTTAGGATACCTTCAATAAAGGGAATTCTTAGGTGGTGGTTTAGGTTTTATTATGCGGGTATGGTAGATGATTTGGGGAAATTAAAGGAAAAGGAAGGTGAAATCTTTGGCTCAACGGAAAGGGCTTGCCAGTTTTATATTAGTCCAGAAGGGCGAACCGACGCATATTTAAGGATGAACGATAACTCCAAACCCATCAAACGCCCCGCTTATCCTCCCAATCAAGAATTTGTCCTCCTATTTAAATCCCCATTTATTTATGATAATTGGTCCCAAGACTTGGAAACCTCTTTAAAGTTCCTCTCCTTGTTCGGTGGTTTGGGGGCGAGGTGGAGGAGGGGTTTCGGAAGTGTTGAAGTAAAAGGGTTTAAATGGGAAGGCGAGGACTTGGATTCTTTGGGTGATTTTGCCAAAAATATAATTTCCAATTACAAGTGTAAGTATAATTTATCACAACAAAACTTTATGAACATAACAAACACGGTTGTTTATATCGTAAAGCCTAAAAACGGCTTTTGGCGGAATTGGGAAGTTGCTATGAATGGTTTGAGGGATAATTTTTATAGGGAGATAAAGAAGTTTTTGAATGTGCGTTCTATCTCTTACAAACCACCAAAAGGCCAAAGGGATGTTTCACCCGTGATTATCCAAATAAAGAGGGCGGATAACAACAAATACTTTGGCGTTGTTTTGGTTTATAACGGGTGGAAGGGGTTTAATAGTTTTAAGAATGCCTTAAGACATTTAAATACCTTAGAATTAAAGGAGGTGTGATATGAATAGGAACTATTTTATAGGTTTTGCGACATTGGAGACATGGGAGAAATGTTTGGATAATTTGGTTTTTGCATCAGGACATAAAGATTCTTTTAAGGATGTTAAAGAAGGGGATTTGGGAATTTTGTATGTGAGAATGAAAAACGAAACAACATACGATAATGATAAGGTAGTGGGTATATTTGTGGCCACAAGCGGTAGTTATAGAGATGACAAAAATCCTATCTTTGGAATGGATAATACCGGAAGGGTTAAGTTTCCTTATAGGGTAAAGGTAAATTGGTTTTTCGGTGAATTATATGGTTATAAAATAGAAAGTGTTTTTGCACTAACCATAAGGGAAATAAGGGAAAAGGACCCAAATCTTGCACAGGCATTAATAAATCTAAGGGTAAAATCCATGGATTATAAACTCCCAGAAAACCTTTTCAAAGGGTTAATCCTAATTGCTTATAGTGGTTTGAGGTTAAAAGAGAGCGAAAGGTTGGGTTTTGATAATATAGTGGGTTTTGAAAATTTAAAGGATTTGGTTGGGAAACTTATCCCTAAGAATCGTGATTGGGATACTTGGAAACGGAGGGTTCAAAGTCTGAAACTGAATCCAAAAATAGGTATTCTCTTATTCGGCCCTCCGGGGACGGGGAAAACATTTTTTGCAAAAACCTTAGCCTGGGAAATTGAAGGTAAATACTTTGAAATAACCGCTTCGGATATACAAGGCTATCCGGGTGAAGCCGAGGAAAGGATTAAAAATCTCTTTAATGAATTGCTCGCCACCGAAAGGGCTGTATTGTTTGTTGATGAAGCGGAGTGGATACTACGGAGAAGGGATGAACAGATTTCATCCGTCATGCAAAGGGTAACACCAACACTTTTGAGCCAGTGGAGTAGGGTTTTTGAATACGAGGAAAATTATAATCTGATTTTCATCATTATGACTACGAATAAACCTGATATGATAGACGAGGCCTTTTTGAGAACCGGCAGGTTTGATTGGATATTTTACGCCGAGCCACCAACCGAAAAACATATTAAGGAAATGTTGAAAAAGGGACTTGAAAACTTGTATAAAGGAGACTTGGATAAACTCGTTGAAGATTTGTATGAGGCCATAAGTGAATACTCATCCAAAGGCGAATACCTATATTCCGCCTCTGATATAATGAGCATTATAAAATATGCAAAAATAGAGGCCTTGAATGAAGGAAGGGATTTTATTTCCGAAGAAGATATAAGTAATTCCTTAGATCATATAAGGCCATCTATATCCGGGGAAATGGTTAGACATTTCGAAGAATTTGCCAAAAAATGGAATGCACAAAGCGTTCATAAAGAAAAGGAGGTGAATTATGATGAGAAAATTTAAATTAAAGTGCAGAATCATAACTCCGCTATTTATGGGCGGGGCAAATCAGCAGGCGGAGTTAAGAACGCAAAGTATAAACGGGGTTATAAGGTGGTGGTTTAGGGTTTTGGGGGGTTCTTTTGAGGATGAAAAAAGGCTTTTTGGATGGGGTGGAGAAGGGGCTAATCAAGGTTTGGTAAGGATGTCCCTTTGTAATTTTGATAATTCTAATCCCAATAATTGCTTATTGGCAGGTAAGAATGGAGAAGGAATAAAGTATTTAGGTTTTTCGTTAATTATGCAAAATAGAAGTTGCATAGATATTGATACGACCTTTGACCTAATCATCCGTTTCCACCCCAAAGCCACAGATGAGGACATTAAAAAGTTCTTCTCCGCATTGTGGTGCGCCTTTAACCTCGGGAATTTTGGTAGTAGGAGTAGAAGGGGTTTTGGTTCAATAATGGTTGAAGAAGTTGAGGGGGAATTGCCGGGGGATTTTCAATTAGAGTTTAAACCAAATCAACCGATTGGTGAATGGATAAAACGAAACTTACGAACTATAGAAGGTTTGATTTGCTGGAAACCTCGGGAAGATATACCATATGTCTTTAAGTTTGAAATTTACAAAGTTAATAAGAATGCCCTTTCAAATTTAAACCGATGGGTAAATCTGGTTCAACGGGGTAGAAGGGGTAGGTACCGGGGTTTAACCAACTGGGAGAAGCTCATTGATTTTATGGGTTTTTTGCTTATGGCTTTTAGGAGTTATAGAAACCCGGATTATTTAAAAGCAAAGAATATTTTGCAAGGAATGAGATTGCAAGATCTAACTTTTGAACGCCCGATTTTCGGCTTACCTTTGAATTTTTATTTTTGGGGAAGGACATATGCCCTTAACCTTAAAAAAGGAAATGAAACCTTACGCCGTTCCTCCCCTTTAATGTTTAAAATCCTCAAAGTAAATAACTCTTATGAGGGGCTTTTTATAGTGGCAAAATCAAAGTTTATGCCTAAAAATTCAAGGCTTGATTTTCAAGGCATCACAGTAAATTTGCCCCAGAACGAATGGAAAGCGTTGGATGAATTCATAAGTTCATTACAAAAGAACGGACTTATTTCTAAAATAA
>CAYRSH010000079.1:0-1944 GCA_964426895.1 uncultured bacterium | reverse complement strand
TTCTAAAATAAAATAACTCATTCCTTTCCGACAACTATAACGAATTCCCCCTTTTCCTTTACTTTTTCCATCACCTCGCTGATTTTTCCATAAACATACTCCTCAAACATTTTAGTCATCTCCCTGCAAATGCAAATATGCCTATCCCCAAAAACTTCCAAAAGTTCTTTCAAAAACTCCTTAACCTTATAAGGCGATACATAAAAAACCAAACTCCCTTCAAAATCCTTTAAACTTTCTAAAAGTTTTAACCTCTTACCCTTTTTCTTAGGTGGAAATCCAATAAAGGCAAACCTATCCGTTTCCAATCCGCTTACCGATAATGCCGATATAACCGCCGAAGGTCCCGGAATAGGTATGACATCAAACCCTTCCTCCCTACACCTTCTAACCAACTTATAACCGGGGTCTGAAATTAAAGGGGTTCCGGCATCCGAAATCAGGGCTATATTTTTCCCCTCCCTTAGCATTTCTAAAACCTCTGGAATCCTTTTTTCTTCATTACCTTCAAAGTATGATACTAACGGCTTTTCTATACCGTAATGCTTTAAAAGGATTTTTGCCCTTCGGGTATCCTCACAAAGTATAACATCGCATTCTTTTAATGTCCTTATAGCCCTTAAAGTTATATCTTCCAAGTTTCCTATGGGTGTTGCAACGATAAACAACTTACCTTTATTCATTCCTTATGAGTTTTGAGAGTTTCTCGTAAGCCTCCCTTATTTCCGGTAAATCCAAATCTTTTAACATTTTCTCCAAAGCATCTACGATGAACTTTAAATTATCCTTATCCTCCAAGAATTTCAGGTTTGGCACGCCTATCTTCTGGTTTTTTATCTCAAAAACCTCTTTGAACATAGGGTTTTTTGAGACCTTAATACTCTCAACTTCAACAAAGTCAAGGATGTTTAGAACCCATACATTGTATATCTTACCATCCTGTTCAACCTTTATTGAATACTTCGGAAAGTTCGTTAAGTGTATAATATTTTCTTCTTCTTTTAACTCGTCATCAACGGAAATTATGTCATTTATATCAAACGCCATATACCCCATATCCCCAGCAAATATTAAAAATACCTTCCCACCTTTCCCTTTTTCCTCCCTTACTTCTGTTTTAAACTCAACAGGTGAAACCTTAAAGTTAATCAAAGGCTTAAATTCAACATTCAATTCAAAATCCTTTGGTATCTTTCCGTTAAAAACCTCTTCCCCTTCAACTACCCCTTCAACCCTATCACAAAATATAAAAAAATCATCCCTCAATATTATCGCATACCTTTTGGGTTCTCCGCTTACCGATATGTATGGTTTTCCCCTATGTAAAATGGTGAAAGTATCCTTAAAGGGTAGGCTAAAATACTTATCGGTCTTGATTATTGATAACACTTTATCGGTTTTTATCCTATAAACTTCATCCCCTATCCAAAAAACCAAATATCTCATTCCCCTACAACCCTTTTAACCAAAAGGTTTGCTATGATTTCCGCCCTTTTATCCTTATCCCTTCTCAATTTTTCGGCTTTTTCTTCCGCCTCTTGTAGTATCTTTTTTGCATCCTCTTCACCTTTTAATTTCCCCTTTTCCCTGTAGGCCCTTATCAACTCCATCCCTTCAAACTCTGCTTCCTCAATTATTAAATGTGCCCTTGCCTGAGCCTTTTGGATAATTTCCTTTGCTTTTTTCTCCGCCTCCTCCAATTCCCTCTCGTACTCCCTTTCCAACTCTATAACATCATCAACGAGCCATTTATCTTCAACTTTATGGTGATTATGTCCGGCCATAAGTCGGGAATTTTATCCCCGTTTTATTTGTATTAAAAGGTGTTTTTCAGGTGTATAATTTCCATTGTATGGAGAACGCTAAGGAGATTTGGGAAATACTAAAAGAGGTAGGCAAGAGGCTTGATAGTGTTGGCGAAAGGCTTGATAAAGTTGGCGAAAG
>CAYRSH010000078.1:0-6190 GCA_964426895.1 uncultured bacterium | reverse complement strand
CTTACCTACCATTTACCTCCTTTCCGGGTATTATAAGGGTGTTTCTTTCGCGGTGAAAAAATTTTCAGGTATAAAATTCTCAACTTGAAGGTTATACTTGTTTATGATGTGGCTTTGGAAAACAGTAAAGATAACGCCAGGTTAAACAGGATACGAAAAATTGTTCGCAAATACTTAACCCATGTGCAAAAATCCGTTTTTGAAGGTGAAATAACACGGGCAAATTTGCAAAGGTTAAAGTACGAAATACTTGAAGAGGCCGATAAGAAAAGGGATAGCATAATTTTATATATCTTTGACGATAGAACGGATTATACGCGGGAAATACTCACGGAGGTTGAAGACCCCCTTGAAAATGTGATATGAACTTAGACGATATTGAATATACCGCCGTGCAAGTTGCCTATTACAAGATTTGCAAACGGAAACTATGGTTGTTTTCCAAAGGGATACAATACGAGCATGAAGATGAAAATGTGATGATTGGGAAATTTTTAGATGAAATAACCTATAAAAGGTTAAAGAAAAATAGACAGGTTTTAATCGGTCGGTTGAAAGTAGATTTTATAACTTCCGATAACGGTGTTGTAATAAACGAGGTGAAAAAATCAAGGAAAATGGAAGAAAGCCACATTATGCAGGTTAAATATTACCTATGGGCTTTCAGAAAATTGGGAATAAACGCCAAATACGGGATAGTGCGCTATCCCAAATTGCTGAGAAGGATTAAAGTATCCCTGAGCGAGAATGATGAATTGGAAATTTTGCAAATATTAAACGATATAGAAAAAATCCTTAAAATGGAATATCCTCCCGCTGTAATAAATAAACCATATTGCAAAAAGTGTGCCTATTATCAATTCTGCTATGGGTAAAACTTATTACATCTTTTCCTCCGGAACACTGATAAGAAGGGAAAACACCTTGTTGTTTGAGGGAAAGGATAAAAGGAAGGTTATTCCGGTTGAAAATGTGGAGGAAATATTTGTATTCGGTGAAATCGGTATTAATACAAAACTGTTAGGACTTTTAAATAAGCACGGCATAGTAATGCACTTCTTTAACCATTATGGGTGGTATATGGGGAGTTTTTACCCGAGGGAAACGAATGTTTCCGGATTCTTGGCGGTTAAACAGGTGGAACATTACACCGATCCGCATAAGAGGTTATATTTGGCAAAATCCTTTGTTGAGGGTGCTATAAAAAACCTGCATTATGTAGTTCCAGAAATTACCTGAAAACCGCCAAAAGCATAAACGATGTTATGAATATTGAGGGCAACCTTAGGAAGATGTACTACAAATACCTTGAAAATATTACCAATTGGGAATTCGTTAAAAGGAGTCGTCGTCCTCCCCAGAATCCACTCAACGCCTTAATATCCTTCGGAAATTCCTTAGTGTATTCCACGGTTTTAAAAGAGATATATACCACACAACTATTACCCACCATTAGCTACTTACACGAACCTTCAAGCCGTAGATTCTCCTTATCCTTGGACATATCCGAAATTTTCAAGCCTTTGCTTTCCGACAAACTCATAATAAACCTTATAAATTCCGGCAAAATATCGGAAAACGACTTTTCGGATGAGTTAAACTATACATATCTAAACGACCGGGGAAGAAAAACCTTTATAAAGGTATCCCTTAGGAGAATAATAAGGATTGAGTGTTATAAGCTTATAAAACACCTGTTGGGTGAAAGGGCATTTACCCCTTTTTGCATTTCGCGGGGTTTATAAAAAACGAAAACCGCTAAAAACTATACCTCAAATGCAGAAACATAGACCTTCCGGGTTGTGGTAAGGATGAAGGGTCCAAAGACCTATAAGCGATGGCATTGTTTAGGTTATAAATCCCAATCACGCCCGCAAGGTTTCCGAATGAAATGTTTAAGCCCACATCTACGGTTAAAAACTGGGGTTTTTCCTCCTCTATTTCGGCAACTTCCTTTGCTTCCGCTTGATAAAAAAGGTTTATAAACGGGGAAACCCTTGAATTGTATCCCATCTTCAAAAACATCCTTAAAGGCGGAACATCCGAGAGTTTAACCCTTCCCGCCTCACCCTCCATAAATGTTATACCCGGGTTTAAATAGACATTGCCAAATTTTAAATTCCCCTTTCCTTCAACCCCAAAAATCGTGGCAACTTCCGGAAGGTTTTTATATGAGAATACCGTATCGCCGTTTTCATTAATCCCTACCTTATACATCTCAATGAAATCCCTCACAAATGTCCCAAATGCAACCAATTCAAACACCGTTGAACCAAAAGCACCCTCAACCGTTAAAGCCTTTTCGGGTTGCAAATCCGGATTACCCTTTAAAAATCCCCTTGGCCTCGGCGAATATGCATGCGTTTCCAAGAAGTGTGGAAACCTGTAAGAAGCCATAATATTACCCCTTATGAAGAAATCCCCAAAACTATAAACCCCTCCAAAATGCCCAGAGGGGGCAAACTTAACACCCTTCAAGTTTGAAGATGAATAAACTCCACCCCTCAATCCCCCGGAAACTTCAAGGTTTGAAAACCTTTTACTTCCGAGAGCGAATAAACCGTATTCGTGCAATGTTGCGTTTTTAAGTTCGTTATACTGCAATTCTCCGTTTTTATAAACCTCGGAATTAACATTGTATCTGCCGAAGTAATCCGCACCAATTACAAAATCCCCAAAAGGATAAAACACCCTTAGGGATAAATCATCCCCTTTTCTCGGGTTATTCGTTGTATCACCTCTCTTTATATTTCTGCTTAAAGTGTAATACCTATGGAAACCCATTTCAAAAAACCTCGTGTTCAAAAAACCGTAAAACTCGTTTATCTCCGGGTAATAGTTGATTGAGGACGATTTATAAGCCCTGTAAATGTCCCTACCCAAAAAGGCCACAAGGGAAGCGTTTATCCCCTTAAAACTGAAAGAGGATGTAAAGGTGTATTTCTTGAAAGAAGAGTTCTTTGCCCCTATCAGCGATGGGCTATAAAAACCGTTCCCTTTAACCGTATCGGGAAAGTAATAGTTGTTTGCGTTATAACCGCCAAATCCAATATAAAAGTTTTCAAGGGGTTTGTACCCGAGGTATGTCCCTATTAGTCCGTTGTTTGAATTATAAGATAGTTTAACCTCGTTTTGGGAATGAATGCCTTTTAAGAAATACAAAACCGAACCGCCTATCGCATCCGAACCGAAAACCGTAGCACCTCCTTTAAAGACCTCCGCCCTTTCCAAAACATCCGGGGATGCATAAAAAAGGGAAGGACCTATTTCCCTTTCCGTTGAAACCTTCATGTTTTCAAGAAATACAACCGTCCTAAACCTCGCCATACCCCTGACCGCCGGAACGGAGCCCACAACATCCTTACCCTCATATGCAACACCGGGAACAAACATTAAAACCTCTTCGGGTTTTATTATGGCAGAACCCTGAAAGTTTAAATCCTCACCCTTTATATGTTCCACAGTTTTCGTTTTTTCCGTTAGTTTTATGGGCTCGCTTTCCACAATTATTTCCGATAGTTTATAAGGCCTTGGGTTTAAAGTTATTTCAACATCTTCGCACTTTGCGTTAAACTCGTAGGGTTCGTATCCTATGGCCTTTATAACTATCCTCTCCCCCTTCCTCGCCTTAACCTTTGCCAACCCGCTATTATCCGCGTAGATTGAGAAGGTTTCACCCTTTATATACGCCCCCGGTTGCGTTTTTATCACAAATTCACATACCTGAGAGATAACCCAAAGCACACGGGTATTATAAAGCGGTTATAACGGGTTTATATCCAAGGTATTCACATAGGATTATGTATGCGGAAAGGGTATCAATCAAATGTTTGTTCTTTTTGGTGATTTTAGTACCCATACCTTTGAGGATTTTCTCCGCCTCTGCGGATGTGTATTCCTCATTCCAAAAAACTATATTTACACCGAAATTCCTCCTTAAAAAACACGCCAAAAAATTCACATCGTATAAGAGTTCCTTCCTTGGAGGCTTGCCTATTACAACGGTTTCAAAGGGTTTTTCCCTATAAACCTCACGCAAGTATAAAAAAACATTCCGCCTTTTAGTGTCCAAAGTATCCAAAGGGAACGCAACCCTACCCTCCGGGTCGCTTATGGCAAACCCCACCCTCCTTTTACCGTAATCTATTGCGAGAATTCTACCCAATTACTTTGAATAATATTCCCTTTGCCACTTAGACCACTCTTCCGTTGCCGAAATATCCGAACCAGCCCTCTTTGCTTTGGATTTTCTGAATTTAACAAGTAATGGGATTTTAACAAAAGGACCCAAAAGGATTGCCTCGCCGGGGTTTAATGCGGATAGGTAGTTTAACAGATCACCGCTTAAAGTTTCGGAAGCCCTTTGAACATGCCTTTGATCCTCGGGTTCAACTATCCTCAAAATTATCCAATTGTTCATCTGGGATAATATGTTGCTATCCAATCCCTTAGGCCTTTGGCTAACGAGTATAATTCCCAAGCCGAACTTCCTCGCCTCCCTTGCAACCTTTGATAAAGCCTCCTTTGTCCTCGTCGTGCTATCCCAAGGCGCGAATATATGCGCCTCCTCAATAACAACTATAACCGGAACCTTTATTTTGGATTCAAAACCGTGTATGGCCTTTTTCCTTTCGTTCAGAAGTTGGTACAACAGGTGCGACAATATCACATCCATGGCGTCGTAATCCAAATCCTTCATCCTCAAAACATTTATACATCCGTGTCCAATCTGTTCTATTAACGGTTGATAGTTGTCGTCTATCCTGTTTCGCAGTTTTGTGCGTAGGTTGTTTAACCTTATATGCACGCCTATTAATTCGTCCTTTTTTAGGTAATTCACGAAGGAACAAAGCCTTATGGTTTCGTATATTTCTCCCCCTTCACCCTCAAAATCGTATTCTTCTTCGTCCGATTTCCCCTTACTTGACCGGTATTCTATGAGTTTTTCCAATGTGTTTATTAAGTCGTCTATGAAGGGGGGAAGGTTATCCGATCCATTACTTTCAAACCCACCCACAAATCCGGTTTTTGCAACATTATTACGGATACCGATAATTTTTTCGTTTTCCCTTCCCCTCCTGACGCATTCCACAAGTTTTTGTAAGACAAAATACTGCCTCCCACTCCTATCAAAGTCTATACCGCATAATGTTGCGATCTCGTCGGCGCTGAGTTCGGAAAGGTTTATCTTAACATCTATCGGATGGACGACATTTTCCCCCCTTTCGTCCAAATATTCCGCATTTTCATATTCTCCATGGACATCAACCACTATTACCGTTCCCCTCTTCTTGGCTATTTCTTCAAGTATAACGGATACGGCGTTTGATTTACCACCACCCGTTATTGCCAAAACCGCCAAATGTCTTGACGCTATCTGATCCAAATCCACATAAACCTTTACATCTTCCGAAGTTAATAAGGTTCCTATGGGTATATGAGAATTCCCACCCTTTGAGAATATACTTTCAAGCAGTTCTTTATCGGCTCTGTAAACGGGGGATGCGGGTTTTGGGGGATGTCTTAGGTTTTTTAAATCGTTTCCATCTATCATTCCGAGTATGGAAACATAAGACCTGAATATACCACCGCTTTTATGAACATTTAATATACTCTCCACGACATCGGGCGAATAACTATCGTTTCCTATGAACCTGTCAAACCTCTCAACCCCCTTAACCATACCCAGTATTCTTACCGTTTTATCCCCCTCATCGGATTCCACAACGACGAATTCCCCCAAACTCGGGGGTTCAACGCTCGTAAATATCACCTCATCCGGCTTTAATACCCCAATGCAATAACCCAAATGTTCCCTGTTCATCTCATCCTCATCATATAAAATGTGCCGTCATACACCTTATTTCCTTCCTCCTTAACTTTCCCCTTTAAGTTGTTTTTATCCTTTATAATCGCAAATCCTTCCAAGTTAGCCGATGTAAAAGATGCCTCGGTTATTCTGAAATAAACCGTGTCGCTTCTTATCACCCCGGAAAACTTACCTCCTTGATCAAAATTCCCCATCAAGGAATCGCCCTTTTGGGTGAGTTCTAAGACTCCAAAACCCGTTTTCCACTTACCGCTTAGGTCGGTATTACCGCCACCGCATGTTACGATGAGGAAACCCAAAAGTATTAACTTGTGCATATCAGGGTATTATAAACCTGAAAGGTTCTTTTTAATCCATAGT
>CAYRSH010000077.1:0-6356 GCA_964426895.1 uncultured bacterium | reverse complement strand
AAGGTCAAAGAGGAGAGGACGAAAAACGGAAAAGCGGTTATAAGTTTATACAAAGGGGCGTATGTAATAAAGTTAAAGGGTAAGGGGTTATACAAGACTGTGATCGTTGAGTAACGATTTAACCCTGTTCGTGTGGTATTTTATTAAGTTTTCAACTTCAAGGGGTGGTTCTCCGAATATATCCCGCATTTCGTTTAGTATTTCTACGATTTCCCCCTCACTTTCCGCCTCCGCAAGTTTGATGTAATATTCAACCCTTTTGTCGGCACTTTTTATGTAATCCTCCGGTATATAGGCGTTTTCCGTATCAATGTCGTATTCAAATCGGAAACCCAAAGCCTTCTTTATGAGTTTTATGTAAAGTTTAAAACCGAGTTTTTTTACATTGCCGTGTTGTTTTATACCCAAGAGTTCCCCCATACCCCTTATTTCAAGGTCTTTTAATGCGAGTTTATAACCGTCTCCCAATGAAGAATACATTAAAATGTATTCAAGCCTCCTCTTTGCATTATGGGTTTTTACATTTCTGTAAAGCAAATAGGCATAAGCCTGCTTATCCCACCTCCCTATCCTTCCCCTCAATTGGTGTAATTGCGATATTCCGAGTATTTCCGGGGAATCCATTATTAATGTGTTTGCATTTCTGAAATCCAAGCCCGCCTCTATTATTGCGGTTGAAACCAAAACCTTAATTTTGTTTTCGGAAAAGTCGTCCATAATCCTTTTAATATCCGTCTTTCTCATCCTCCCGTGAAGCATTTCCATTGGAACACCCGGAAGTATTGCTTTTAACCTCTCAAAAATCCCCTTCAAACCCTCTACACGGTTATACACATAGAATACCTGCCCATCCCTTTCCAATTCCCTTTCTATCGCCTTTTTAACCCTTTCTTCACTCCAAGGTTCAACATATGTTTCTATCGGTAATCTCCCGGGTGGGGGTGTTCTTATATGCGATATGCTTATCAAACCTTCAAGCCCCATACCCAATGTTCTGGGTATAGGTGTTGCGGAAAGGTAGAGGTAATCAACCTTTGGGTTTAGTTTTTTAAACCTTTCCTTTTGTAATACCCCGAAATGCTGTTCCTCATCAACCACAACCAAACCCAAATTTTCAATCCTTTGATTTAAAAGGGCATGTGTGCCGACAAACAAACCGTAATCCCCAAACTCCTTTTTTAACCTTGAAACCATATAAACGGGTATTCCAAACATTTCAAACCTTTTCTTAAAGTTTTTGTAATGTTGGTATGCCAATAGGGTACTCGGACATAACCAAACAACGCTCTTTCCATGTGATAACACCCTAAAAGCCGCCCTCAAAGCGACTTCCGTTTTGCCAAAAGATACCTCCCCAACTATTAACCTGTCCATAACATAGGGGCTTTCAAGGTCGCTTAAAACATCGTTTATAGCCTTTATCTGGTCTTCCGTCTCCGTATAAGGGAATGTGGCCCAAAACTCCTTTTCGTTATCAACGGGTGGATATGAAAAACCCCTTGGGGTTTTCCTCTCAAATATTAAATTAACTATTTCCCGGGCTATTTCGCTTATTTCGGCCAAAGCCTTTCTCTTTTCCGAATTCCAGATTCCGGAATATATTGAAGAGATCTCGGGTTCGTATCCCTCAGGGCCTATGTATTTACTGAGTTTGTGCGATTTATAAACGGGAACATATACCTTTCCATCCCTATATTGAATTGACATCATCTCCAAACCGTTCCTCTTTTCCAAGCCCACAAAAATCCCTATCCCGTAATCCTCATGGACTATGTAATCCCCCAATTGTAGGTATCTCGGGGTTTTTATTTGCACTTTTGAAACCTTAACCTTTGAGGCCGTCGGTTCCGCCCCGAGTATTTCCCACTCACCCAAGTAAAGAACCTTATCATCAAAATCCGAAAAACCCTCGTATATGTTCCCCTTCCTCATTTCAACCCTTAAACCCTCAAACAGGGCAACCCTAATAGGATTTCCAAAGAATAAAACTTTATACCCCTTTTCGTATAATTCCCTCGCGTAATTAACGGCTTTTCTAAAATCTCCGAAGAAGGGCGGATTTGGGCTTATCCTCTTTGAAGGTATTGGAATTTCTTCCGGGTTTCCCCCCTTTTCATCGGGAATCATCAAAAAAACCCCATCACACTTTGATACGCTCACCTGCGTATAAGGTGAAAACTCCCTTATATCGTAAATTACATCGCCATCAAGTTCCACCCTCAAAGCGGTGTTTTCAAACACCAAATCCAAAATCCCACCCCTTATGGCGAATTGCCCCGGCATTTCCGCAAATTCCACCCTTTCCCAACCGTTTAAAATTAAAACATCAACGATTTCTCCGAGTTTTAACCTTTCGCCCACTTTTAACGGAATCCTCTTCATCTTTAAGCATTTCCCGAGGATTATTGCGATTTCATCATAAGCAAAAAACGAAACCTTAGCGGATAAGCCCGCAGAAATCCCAAAACTTTGGAGTTCTCTTAAAACCTTTAAGTTATCTTCTCCAAAATCCGCACAAAAAACCCCTTTCTTATCCTTTAAAGCCTCAAAAATCCGTAGAGTTATATACCCGCTCGGATACCCCTTCATACTAAGTTTTTAATGAAGGCCAAGAGTTGATAAAGCCTTGATTTATCCTTCAAGATTAAAAACAAAGAGACTGCCACATAAACCCAAGCGAGGATAAAGCGAATTAATGGAACCGGTATTACAAACTGTGTGAAAAACAAAGCAAATAGCCAAAATGCTTCCCAAACGGATAACCTTAAGTTCAAAAGGAGTACTGTTCCAAAAAGGGACTGCCCGGCTGTTAGGAATATCTCCTCCCTTTGAATGTAATCCAAGGGCATCCCCGATAAATTACCCAATCCCAAGGAATATGCCAGTGGAAGCATGCCTATTAAAAGCGACCACTGATTTACCTTGCTTGAAATTAGGGCGCCCATCGCAACGGATGCCTTCCCCTTTAAGGCAAGCATTACGGCAACAACCAATTCCGGAAATTCCGAGGCTATCGGCGCAACCCACTGTATTAGTAAAAATTCGCTTATACCGAGCATTTTACCGGTTTCCAAAAGGCCGTGGACAAATGGTTCAACGGATAGGAAAATAAAAACACCCGCAAATGCAAACAACAGAACCACTATTGGAACCCTAATCCTTTTACGGAAGGATACTATTACCTCAGCGGCGCCTTCAAATTCTTCTTCCCTCTCACCCGACCTTGCGGAAACATAGGCGTAAAACAGGAAAAGCGAAATTAAGACTATGCTATCAATTATGTCAATTGAGCCGGTTATTGGGATTTTAAAGGAATAAACCGTTGCCAAAAACAAAAATGCTATTTCCAACATTATACCTTTCTTAAACAAAACCGACTTACCCAATACATCACCTCCCTTTGAAAAAAATACTGCAACCGCTACCACAACTGGCCAAAAAATACCCAAGAGCATACGGTTTGCGCCCGTCATGTTTGCGGCGGCGTAATGGATAAATTGAGGATCCTGACCACCCCTATAAGCCAGGTATAAATCAACCGCATATTCGGGCAATATAGCCAATAATGCCAAAATTATCGTGGCAAAAGACCTTGAAACATCCTTTTGTGCGGCCTCAACCGCTACGGAGAGGATATAACCGGCGGACATTATTGCCAAACCACCTATGAGGGATAAGAGTATGGGGTTATGGATAAACTTTACGGCAAAACTACAAGCAAAGCCTATAATTATTGATAGATATAAAACTTTCATTCGTGCTTTGATTCAAGTATTTCTATGTTCAAAAACCCTATGACCGACATTATCGTTGCCTGCTTTTCCAAACTCCCCTGTTGTAAGGTTATCCTGTAAGGTCTTGCGGGAAATTCCCCATAAACTGGGTCTATTGGAACCCATTGGCCACCTATCCAAGAAACATTCCAAGCGTGATAATAAAAGCCATCACCCTGATATATCAAACCCACCATTATTTCCGTTGGTATCCCCGTAGCCCTCGCCAAAGCGGCGTAAAGGGTTGCATGCTCGTTGCAATCCCCATACCTTTCCTTTAAAACTTGCTTTGCGGTTGGAATGGTTATAGAACCCCTCTTTTCAAGGTTGTTATACACCCATTCAAATATCCTTTTTGCCTTTTCAAGATCCGTTTTCGCCCCCTTTGTTATTTCCTTCGCAAGGCTTTGTATTTCAGGGTCATCAACCTCTAAGAATTGGGTGGGTTTTAAGTAGTGGGAAAGTTGTGTTGGAGGTGGGGATGTTGAACCCCTTAACTCCTTGGGGTATTCAACTATTATAACGGCCGTATCCCACATCGCCTCCACAACCCTTTGGTTGGCAAAGTTCGGGTTTAAATCCCCCCTAATGGGATACATCTTCACTTTTAAGAATGTTAAGGTTTTAACATCACCTATATTTCCCTTAGGCCTAACGGCATAAAGGGATAGGACATTGAAGGGTTCAACGGGGGCCTTTGCCTCCTCTTCCGGTTGGGCTACAATATCCATTTTGAGGGGTTGGTTTTGCAACAAAAGTTTTCCATCCTTCACATGCGCCCTAACCAATATACCCTTTGCGTTAAGCTTCCATAAGGTATCTCCTTCTTTTTCAACATCCGCCTCTATAAATGCGGCAACGGAAGGGTCAAAGTAGTTATATTCCCCCTCTTTTAGCAAACCCTTCGCCGCCGCAAATACGAATGTTTGAGGGGTTAAAACCGGTTTATCGGCGTTATATACAAAGGATTGAGGGGAACCCGTTGGGGGCTTGTATTCAACAACAAATTTGCCGCTTTCAATTCTACCATCCGCGGTTATGTTCTGGTCTTGGGTTGATAAAATAAAGTTTAATAGCCTTACCCCACCCTTTTCATCCAAATCCGCCTTTATCTTTGTGGTCATCTCTTTAACCAAACCCAACATCAAAACCTTTATGTACATCTCCTCGTTGAAATCGTATCCACTTGGTTTTTTATAAACCTTTATCTCCTCCCACCCAGCCCTATTCCCCATCATATAAACGCTCCCAACAAAATAAAAATCGTAGTTTTTTGCCCTTTCGAAAACCTTTTCCCCTTTATCGGCATTACCACCAAAACAGGATACCAGTAAAAAAATTGAAATTGATAAGAAAAGCCTTTTCATTAAGCCGTTATTCTAAGGTTGTTCAATATATTACAGCACTTGCAAAACTTACGGCGGAATTCGTATCCTCCTCGTATGAAACCTTATAGGATAAAACCTTTCCCTTTCCAACCCCTCCGAAATATTCCAACATTGCATATATTGCGGGAACTGCGTCTATACGCGTAGGGTTTTGGTATAACTTAACCCAAGATATGAGGGTTTCCGGGTTTAAACCTTCAAGTATTTCCAAAAACAGTTTATCGTAATGTTTTAAGGCTTCGTTATCCAAAACCTCATCCCCGAACCTCCCGCCGATGTGGCTCATATCAACACTCGCCACAATGAGGGCGTTTTTGCCGATTAAGACTTCCCTCAAAGCGTTGATAAATCCCTCTATCCTTTGAAAATCCTCAACATCCTCACCCGAAAATATGAAAGGCAAAACTTTTATATCTTTTTCGGGGAAAAGTGCCTTTATGAAAACGACGGGGAATTCAACGGAGTGCTCCCCTTTAAAAGCCAAGGGGTCGGAAAACAGGTCAAATTCCAGATTTGAATTCAGCCTTTCCAAGGTTTTTATATCCGTCTCAACAACACCCAAAGGGGTTTCAAAATGCATGGGTAAAGCGTTTATGGGGTTTGATATATAACTGTGTGCTATTCCGAATATTACAAATGTATCCGCGTCGCTCCTATAAATCGCCCTCAAACCCTCAACATAAACATCCCACCCCCTCCTCGGGTCTATGTGGGGGATAACCACGCCTTTGGGTTTAACCAAAAGGAGGTTTTCCAACCTCTTTGCGGGTAAAACCATCTCCAAAAGTTCTGCGGAATTTTCCGGATATGCATCCTCCGCAAAAACCATAGGCCTAATTTTTAAGTTTATAAATTCCGAGGACAGTTCTTTATATTTCTTTTGGAAGTTTTCGTTATCCAAAAGGAACCAATCGTTTAACCTATTTACAAAGTTTAAAACCTCAAGGGGGCTCATATCGTACCCCGTTATGCCCCTGAATTCCTCCGCTATTTCGTTTATCGTCCTGTTTCCATCCATCAAACTCAAAAGTAAAACCGCGCCGGATGAAAGCATTACTGGATGTGGCGTAATACCCAAAGGGTCTATCAAAACAACCCCCTCATCAACCATGCTAACCTGTAAAGGCCTTAACTTTGGCTTAACGCCCTCCACAAGTGTGAATTATAGGGTTGAAGGTTCTATTTGTGGATATAC
>CAYRSH010000076.1:0-6384 GCA_964426895.1 uncultured bacterium | reverse complement strand
AGGAGGTTGTAAGATGAAAAGGTTGATTTTGGTTTTAGCCTTTTTGGGCTTGGTAAATGGGTGTAAAAAGGAGAAGGCTTCCGAAGCCTGCCACCCTTATGAGTTGGAGAATGTTGTGGGAGCCGATAACGGTGAAAGAATAAGGCTGGATATATTCCAGTGTTATGACCTTGCGGGTGATACGCTTTATTTTGAATGCTTTGATAAAAGCAAAACCTCCGAAGTAACTTTCAAAAAGGAAATATTCCCCGATACCACTTATTTCAGTTTGTATGTTGACACAACGGTATATTTGTATTGCAACCCCGAGCGCTTTTATGTGTTTTATTATGGAGTGGAAGGTTTGGGTTGGGAGATAGGATTAACATCCCTATATACTTCCCCCCTTGACACATCTTTTGTGAAGATATACTGTAAGGATAACGAATGCCGATTTGATATGTTTGACAGCACATACAGTCTCGTTGCCGAGGCGGGAATGGTTGGGGATACATTTGTTCTTAGGGGCAATTCGTTCTATGTTTCGGAATATACTGGGGGTTATCTCGCACCTTTACCCCCTTATGGTTATGATAGCCTTTACACATCAAGGGGTACCACGGATACATTGGTTTATTGGTATGATGTGGATAAAAACGGAAATTATTCCTTATACGATAAGAGCGGGGATGCCTTTGGTTTGATAATAAGAGCCAAGGACACATTAAAAATATTCCCAACCCATACTCCGGGTTTTAGGGGTGTGAGTTATTTCTAGCCTATTAGGAGATGAAAAGGTTGCTTTTGGTTTTTTCGCTGATTGTATTGGCGCTTTTTGGGTGTAAAAAGAAATGTGAGGAATGCCCTCCACCGGACTATGTTTCCCTGGATAGTGTTGAATACATAGACAGCGGTAAGGTTATAAGGGTATATTGGGATGTTAGCGCAGATCGGATGGATTCCTTCAAGTTCTTTTGTGAGTCTTATCCCAACGATTCTATGGAAATACCCCATCACCTTTATGAAGATTACGGAGGTGGAATACAAGTGCATTATATAGATATTGACACTCTTGTCGTTCTTGAATGCGATTATATCTCCGCAAGGGTGTATAAGGGTAGCGAAATCCTTAAAGGGTTGGATTTTGATATATTACGATTCTGGGATGGGTTGCTTATAAGAAACGACACAATAATTTACAATTACGATTATCCCGATGTTTTCTATTTGGGAAGGATTATACCCTTAGGAGATAGTTTAAAAATAGTTTCGCTTGGAAGCGCTTACTTTAAAAAGTTTTCCGGGATGATAGGGGATATACCTCCGGTTGGTTATGATAGCGTTTATGTTGTTAAGGGTTTATCGGATACCGTAACCCTATGGTTTGATAGAAACGGGAACGGCGTTTTTGATTATGGGACGGATAAGTTTGGGGTTATGGGGTTCATAAAAAGCGATAGCGCTTATAATCCCCTTGGACTTTTTATAAGCGGAGACCCAAGAAACAGGATTTTGTATATAAGGTGGATGTAAAGGGGAATACCACACCGAAATGGGTTCAACTTTATAATACCTACTTACGCCACCCTAGCTCAACCGGCAGAGCGGCTGATTTGTAATCAGCAGGTTGGGGGTTCGAGTCCCCCGGGTGGCTTTTTTGTTAGTCCCTCCTGTTGATTTGCGGAAGCAGAATTTACAGTTCAAAGAGGAATTTTTAAAAGCCCTTTCTGAAATAATAGATAGCGGGGTGTTTGTTTTGGGTAAAAATGTTGAAGACTTTGAGGATGGGGTTTGTGAATACTTGGGTGTTAAGTATTCACTCGGTGTTAATAGTGGGACGGATGCCCTGGTTATATCTTTAAGGGCTATGGGAATAGGTAAAGGGGATAAAGTAATCGTTCCGGCTTTTTCCTTTTTTGCAACCGTTGAGGCTGTTTTACTCGTGGGTGCATACCCAGTAATAGTGGATATTGATGGTGAAACATTCAACATAGATGTAAATGCGGTTAATTCCGATGTGGTTAGTGGGGTTAAATGCATAATAGCCGTCCATCTTTTTGGTCAAATGGCCGAATTGGAAAAGTTGAAGTTTAACGGCGTGCACTTATTGGAAGACGCAGCCCAGGCCTTTGGTGCAAGCAGGTTTGATAAAAAGGCCGGAAACTGGGGCGATATGGCGGCTTTCAGTTTTTACCCTACAAAAAACCTATCCGCATTAGGGGATGGAGGGCTTATAACCACGAATAACGAAAAATTCTATCAGATTTCCAAGGCTTTAAGGGTTCATGGGTCATTTGGCGACAGGTATTCAAACGATATGGTGGGATATAACAGCAGGTTGGATGAAATTCAGGCGGCTTTTTTGCTGATAAAGTTGAAAAAAATAGACGAATGGAATAAAAGGAGAAACCGTATTGCAAAGATATACGACGAAGCGTTAAAGGATTATGTGATAACCCCCAAGGTTTTGGAGGGAAACTATCACATATACCACCAATACACAATAAGGACGGATAAAAGGGATGAACTCTTTAAATTTTTAAGGGATAAGGGGATAGGGGTGATGATATATTATCCAAAACCCCTACACTTACAAAAACCTTTGTTGGATTTGGGTTATAAAGAGGGGCAGCTTCCGGTTGCGGAAAGGGTTTGTAATGAGGTTTTGAGTTTGCCCATATATCCCGAGATGGAGGATTGGCAAGTGGAGTATGTAATTGATAGCATTTTGGAGTTTTTTAAGGGATGATATTGTTGGATACCCTTCTTGCCGATGAAAAACCTACGGGAATAGGGGTTTATACTTTGAACTTGGTTAAAAATCTACAAAAATACCTTGATTTTACGGTTTTAACCCATACCCCCGAAATTTTTCCCAAAGGTTTAAAGTTTAAAAGTGCCCCAAAAATCATATCCCCATCAAACGGAAAAAAGGGGGCATTTTACAGAACATTATACCTTCAAACCCTTATGGGAAAGGGAATACTTTACAGGACATATCACCACATATCCCTTTTTTGGTTAGGCAAACAGATAATAACCATACACGATTTATTGCCCATCCTTTTCCCCGAAAGGTATAAGGAGCAATACTACCTTTACAGGTATTTCTTAAAACCCTTTATAAACCGGGTGGATTTTGTATTCACGGTTTCTAAGAGGTCAAAGGAGGATATATTAAAATTTTTTGGGATAAAAGAGGAAAGGGTTAAGGTGTTTTATCAGGGGTATAACTCGGAAGTTTTTAAGCCCATAAACCAAAGGGAAAAGGTTTTACAGGTGAAAAACCGCTACGGTTTGTTTGATTATGTTTTAATCGTGGGTGCCCAATATACCCATAAGAATGTTGATGTTGTAATAAAAGCCTTGAAATCCCTTGAAGGATTGCAGTTACTAATAACGGGAACGAGAAAACCTTATGAGGATAAAATTTTTGAAACCATTAACCGTTTGGGTTTAAACGAGAGGGTTAAGGTTTTAAGGTATGTACCACAGGAGGATTTGGTATATCTCTATGCGGGGGCATTGGCCGTTGCCATTCCATCAAAATATGAGGGTTTTGGAATTCCGGTTTTGGAGGCTATGGCGGTTGGTGTGCCCGTAATAGGGACGGATGCGGTTAGGGAGGCCGGAGGTGATGCCATACTATATGCGGATCCGGATGATGTTGAAAGTTGGATTGAAGGTATAAAATCGGCGATAAACCGTAGGGAAGAACTAATATTAAAGGGTTTTGAAAGGGTTAAAATGTTTTCTTGGGATAAAACCGCAAAGGAAATATCCGAATTTATTAAAACCATAGGGTAGGAGTTCTACCTTATAATATCCGCCAAATGGTATTATTATCCCTTTTATTTCAAAGTCCTATGGATACCGCCTATTGGAATAATTTTGCCGAAAGGATCGCCCAAAAAATAGTTAAGGATGGTGGGGAGGATGCCATTTATGATATGAAGTATGTGAAGGATTCAACGGGGAAATACATCCTTTATTACAAACGGTTTGTCTATACAACCCCATCGGGCTATAAAATATTTTATAGGACACCTGTTGCCATAAAACTCCCGGACAATTCGCCGGATAACATAGATATGTTGATTATGAGTTATCTGGAAAAGAAGCGATTCACAAAGGAGAAGTTGTTGGAAATGGTTTCCATAGGCTTAGGTTGTGGGATTGTTACTATGGGTGCATTGATATCCGTTTTGGTGGGAATGGCGAGGTGAGGGGGTTTTTTTATAACTTTGATAGGGATCCGGAAGGCAAAATTTTAAAGGAAATACTGTCAAAAACCTTTAAGGAAGCGGATTTAAAAGGTGCCGATGTGGTTTTTGTATATGTGGATTTGGATTTTAAGATTTGTCTTAATTTTTTACGAGAATCAAGGGATAAGTTTAGGGTGGTTTTAATTGACAGTTTATACGAGAGATTTCCGCTTAGGGAGTTGTCTTTGATGGAAAGGTTAAAAAAGTGGTGGAAGTATAGGTTTTTGGATAAGATATTTGAAGAAGGGGCAAATATATACTTTGTTGGAGATGATAACAGTGGAATTGATGTTATTGCGGAAAAGTTTTCAATTAATTACAACCTTATCTATCCGTCTAAGTTTGTCAATAGTTTAAGCGACAAGGTTTCCACCCGTAAAAAGTTGGGTATTCCCGTTAATGGGGTTTATGTGGGTTATGTTTGTTTTCCCACCGAAGAATTCGGGTTTGATATTCTTAGGGAAATTTACACCCTTTCAAAAGGGGTATTCAAAGTCCTAATTTATCCATTGGCCTATAAGGATAGGGTTTATAAACTCTCTGAGGATTTGAAGGGAAAGGTTTTTATATCGGAAGACTTTTTGGACTTTTTATCCGCCGTTGATGTGATGATGTTTCCTTATAGGTTTGGTGGTTGTGGCAAGTATTTGATAAATTCCATTTCCCTTGGAATACCGGTTGTATCCTTTAAGGGGCATTGTGCGGATAGGATAATTAAGCATGGGTGGAACGGATTTATAGCGGAAAACTTTTCAATTGAGGAATTCTCGCATTATTTGGTTTTACTTTCAAACGACCCGATATTAAGGGAAACCCTATCAAAAAATTGCCTTTCCTACTCTTATAGTTTCCCAACAATTGAAGAAAAGGCGTCGTTCATAGTTCAATGGACGGTTTCGGCTATGCAATAGTTTTTCTCAGTGTGTGGCTGTATAAAAACTTTTATTTTTAATCCCAAACTCCATATGGTATTGCGTACATATCAGTTTAGGGGTGGGGGAAGTAGAAATCGTATTATCTATTTGTATTCCGCTTCGTTATGCAACTGAAAGGGCCACCTCTTTTTCTTCCTTCTTCTATGTGTTTATGTGTTATGCATATATCAGGTATAAATGAAGCCGTGTCTCATTATGTGATAGTAATACACCCCTGAACCCACGAACGGGATTAGAAAACCCGTTTTACCTTAAACCAAACCCCCAACATGCTATTTACCGAATACCCTCCATATGATAGGTAGGCTAATAACCGGAAGCATGGCCGTCATTTCGGCCTTCACCTCGTCCAATTCCCTCTTTTCATGCGGTGAAAGGTTTTCTATGTCCCAAATAATAGGCAAATATGGTATAATGGCAAATTTATTCAGTTTGTCCAGTTTGGCCGGTTTTGTTTGTTATTTTTTCTATTTCGCCATTTTCATACACCAACCAAAATTCCCTTATTCTCTCCTTTACTTCTCCAAACTCCTCTTCTTCTAACCAATTCTTAATTTTTTCTATGTAGTGTTCAAGGGATTTAATATCTCCCATCACCCTAAACACAAACGCTAAAATGATTTCATATTTGTCTAAGTCCTCCTCTTTAATCTCTCCTTTCAACATATCCCACAATCTCTTTGCAGTTTCTTTTAATTGAGTTAGACCATTGTCAAAGTTTTCTTGGTTTAATGTATGCTTTCCTTCTATTAACACAACCAAGCGTTTGTTATCCCTCTCAAAAAACAAAACTTCATCTATTCATTTGCCGTTCTTCCCAGTCCCCGTGATTTTTATTCTTATGTCTCTTATCGTTTTATCTTTTCCTAAATCCACAGGCGTCCATCCATCGCTTAATAACCTATCTCCAATTACTAATACCCCCCATTTAACGATATCGTTGCCAAATAATTCTTCTGTTATTCTATCTGGTAATGTTTCCAGTTTCTTGCTTAGGTTGTCGTTCATAATGTCCAACTTCTGGGTTATGCTCTGGTTCATCTGGCTTATGTTCTGGTTCATGCTCTTCAACTCTTCCAATATTTCCTTCCATATGTTCGGGTTGTTGTCGTTGTTGTTCTGTCTCCTTCTCCTTATCATCTTTTATTACCTCCTTATTTGCAAGCCATATAACGGTTTCAACCCCTTATAGGTAGGCTAATAAC
>CAYRSH010000075.1:0-6478 GCA_964426895.1 uncultured bacterium | reverse complement strand
TTTTGGAGGTAAAGACCACATTAAGGGTTGATGATGTTGATGAGTTTGTTGAGGAATTGGAGAAAAGGTTTTTAAAGTTTTTCCCGGAATACAAAGGTTATAGGTTATACGGTGCGATTGCGGGTATGAAGTTCCATCAGTTTGCGGATAGGTATGCAAGTAAAAAGGGACTTATTGTTTTAAAGCATAAAGATGGGAAGGATGTTAAGGTTTTGAATCCGAAGGACTTCAAACCTAAGGATTTTTCATCTAACGGTTAATTTTTTCCAAGGTAATACAATAGGGTTTGTTTTGTCTCATTTAATAAAAATTTGCTTTTTATGCCTTCAATGGCTATCCAGATTATAAAAACAACCGCAAACACCCTATAAATGTGATAAAAAAACGGCGATATTAACAACGAAACAAATGCCATATTAAAAACCCAATTGGGTTTTTGCGGAACATTTACAAATATAAGGGGATACCACTTACTACCCATAACTATTGCGAACAAAGTCATAGCGGATAAAACAAACCTTGGGTGCCAATGGAGGTTAATCATATATGCAAAAACAAACCCTATTACGAAGTATAGGAACGGTAAGTGTAAATGCCATGTGAAAAATTTTTTGAAAAACAAAAACCAAAAGATAGCCAAAGATAAAATCATAAAAATGGCGGCAAACCTTAGGAAAATATACCTTACCGTAATGAAGCCGTATAAGTTCAAAGCCAAAGATATAACGGAAGATACTATTGAAGCGTAAATAACCGGGCTTATGTCCTCTGTATTTTTTGAAAACCTTGGCAACATCCAAGCCATACAACCCAAAAACATGTTTAGTTCAAACCCCAAAAATGTCGCATGAATAAAGGGTTTCCAACTTGATATAAAGAGGGATATTAATCCCCCTACCATCGCAACACCCATAAAGATATATGAAACCCTGTCATAAACCTTCCTTGGGGTTTTAAGGCGGTAATGTATAAGCGGTAGCAATTGAAAGACAAGGAAAAGCAAAAATCCCAATTTGAACAAGGGCAACAACCAAAAAACATATCCCAAAAACATTAAAACAAAACTCAAATCAGATGATATTTTAAATATACCACCCTTGTTTCTCGGGAATGTAATCGTGGCGTGTTGAACGGCTATTATGTAGAATAACACGAATCCCAAAAGTAGATGTTTGTAGATATCAAAAAACTGCCCTGAAAACACCGCAAAGATTAAAGAAACAAAGGAACCCAAAAGGAATAACCTCGCCCACCATAGCGATGTATAATAGGGCAGGGCGTAATCTTTCATGATTATTATTATTCCTTGCTTATAAATTCCCTTTCAAGCATTTCAAGGATTTCGTATGGGGTTTTGTTCGTATTGCTATCCAAAAATTTCTTTAAATCGTATTTCTCTCTAACCCTTTCCAAAAACCTCTTGGCCAAAAGGTTTTCCATTTGTTCAACTAACCTGTTTTTACGCTTCTCACCGAGTTTATCCTTAATGAATTCCCTATGCTTTAAAACCGCATCTACAACATCCTTTATGCCTTCATCCCTTAACGCTACGGTTTTAATAATGGGTGGTTTCCACTCATAAGGTGATAAGGATACAACCGCCGCCAATTCCCTTACGAATTTATCCGCCCCCTCCCTATCCGCCTTATTAACAACAAAGACATCCGCCGCCTCCATAAGGCCGGCTTTCATAGCCTGAACCGCATCCCCGGATTCCGGAACCAGAACCACAACAACTGTATCCGCATTCTTAACCACATCAACCTCCGACTGCCCAACCCCAACGGTTTCTATCAGAATTAAATCGTATCCAAAAGCATCAAGGACATCTGCGACCATTCCGCTCGTTTCCGCGAGGCCCCCCAAACTCCCCCTTGAAGCCATACTCCTTATGAATATCCCCTTCTCCATAGCCTTAACCATCCTCAACCTATCACCCAAAACCGCCCCACCGGTAAAGGGTGATGATGGATCAACTGCTATAATGGCGGGCTTAAAACCCCTTTCCGCAAACTCAACGGCCAACCTATCAACCAATGTACTCTTACCCGCTCCCGGAGGTCCAGTTATGCCAACCCTATAAGCCTTACCAACCCTGTGATAAATCCTTTTAAATATCTTTTCGGTTTCCCAAAGGTTTTCAACATATGTTATAACGCGGGCCAAAGCCCTCTCCTCACCCCTTTCAAACCTTTCAAGTATATCCTCCAAATCCCCCCTCATAGTATAACCAGCCTTCCGATGGGTTTTATCCCCTTTCTCCTCATTACATTACGGGTATCAACAATAATTTCCGCCTTTTCCCCTATGAGGTTATAGTCTATGTTATCGTGATCCGTTGTAATGACCACAATATCCGTCCATTCAAGGCCCTCTTTTAAAGCCTTTGATTTCATTTCACCAAATCTCGGTACATAGGGGTCATGGTACGAAACCTCGGCACCCTTTTCCCTTAAAATGTTGATAATCTCTATTGCCGGGCTTTCACGGGTATCGGATATGTTTTTCTTATACGCTATCCCCACTATTAAAACCCTCTCACCCGCCAAAGCCCTCCCCTCTTGTGAAAGGGCTTCTTCCAAAAGGGATACCACAAAACGGGGCATATATCTATTAACCTTATCCGCCAACTCTATAAACTCGGCGTTTATTCCCAACCGCCTAACCCTCCACAACAAATATAACGGGTCTATTGGTATGCAATGCCCCCCAACACCCGGCCCGGGATAAAACTTTACAAAACCAAAGGGCTTGGTGCCCGCAGCCTCTATTACTTCCCAAACATCAACATTTAATTTTTGGGAGATTATGGCAAACTCGTTTACAAGGGCTATGTTTACGGCACGAAAGGTGTTCTCCAAAAGTTTTGTCAATTCCGCCGTCCTACTGTTTGATACGGGAACAACTTTTTCCACCACCGCGGAATACAATTCAACCAAAAGTTGCGTTGATAGAGGATCCAATCCCCCAACAACCTTTGGGGTATTATGGAATTTCCAAACCTTATCCCCCGGATTTATCCTTTCCGGTGAAAATCCCAAAAAGAAGTCTTCACCGTATTTATAACCCCTGCCCTTTAAGAAATCGCCCATTTCTTCCGTATTTCCCGGATATGTTGTACTTTCCAAACTTATTAATATGGGGGGTTGCATGTAATCCGCAATGTCGTTGAACGCCCTGTTTATGTAGGATAAATCGGGTTCGTGCCTCTCGTTCAAAGGGGTTGGAACGGTAATAATAAACACATTTGATGTGGAAATAACCCCTTTATCGCTCATTGCTTCAAGTTTTCCGCTCTTAACGAGGGAATACAACTCCTCGGATGGTACATCTTCTATATAACTTTCACCTCGGTTTATCATTTCAATTTTTTTAACATCTATGTCAAAAACGACGGTTTTGAACCCCTTTTTTGCAAACTCTACGGCTATGGGAAGTCCGACATATCCACCGCCTATAACACAAACCTTGGCGGACTTTTTCTTTATGAGATTTTTTAAATGCTTAAAGGCTTCCATGATTATTGTGATAGAAAACTCAAAAGGGCTTTTATGGTATGTAGTCGGTTTTCCGCTTGTGTGAATACCAAAGACCTATCGCTTTCAATAACATCATCCGTTATTTCTTCTCCCCTATGTGCGGGAAGGCAATGCATAATTTTTGCGTGATTGGGTGCAAATGCCAAAAGTTCATTATTAACCTGATATGGTTGAAAAACCTTTTTTCTTATTTCCGCTTCGGCCTCCTGCCCCATTGACGCCCAAACATCAGTATATATGAAATCCGCCCTTGAAACCGCTTCCTTGGGATCCCTTAGGATGTTTATCTGGGAACCAGTTTTCTTTGATATTTCCAAGGCCTTATTAACTATTTCCTTTGGGGGTTCGTATCCTTCGGGGCAAGCAATGGTAAAATCCGAACCAAGAAGGGCGGACATCAGCATAAGGGAGTTTGCCACATTATTCCCATCCCCTACGAAAACCAAATGAAAACCGAGATCTCCGCTTACTTCTATCATGGTTTGGAAGTCTGCAAGGGCTTGGCATGGGTGCTCCAAATCCGATAAAGCGTTTATAACCGATAAATTCGGGGCGTATTTCCTAAATTCTTCAAAAACCTTATGGTCATAAACCCTTGCAAAAACCCCATCAACCCACCTTTCAAGGTTTCTCGCCACATCCTTTACGGGTTCCCTTTTCCCAAGACCCACATCGTTTGGAGAGAGGTAAAAGGTTTCCCCGCCGAGTTCCCTTATAGCAACCTCAAAAGTAACCCTTGTTCTCAACGAAGGTTTTTCAAAGAGTATAGCCCATATTTCCCCGTATAGTATATTGTCCTGTTTTCTCCTACCCGCCTTCCTCTCAACCTTGTAATGTTGCGCTATTTCAAGCACTTCAAGGGTAGCATCCCTATCAAGGTCTAAAACCGAAATGTAGTATCTCCCCCTCATATTTTATTTCCCTTCACCCTTAGATTTCCTCAATTCCTCGGCCTTTTTAAAGTCGTTTAACGATTCCCTTTTCTTGCCTAAGGCTTTGTATATAGCCCCCCTTAATTCGTAAAGTGTGGGCTCATCCGGATTTAAGTTTATAGCCTCATTTATGTATTTCAAAGCATCGTTATACTTCTTCGCATCGTACAAAACGCCCGCTATGGAGAAGGGTATCCTGTATTCGTCACCCTTCAATTCGTAAGCCTTTTTGAGATATTCAACCGCCTTATCGTACTCCTTCAATTCCGCATAAGCCTGCCCCAAATTTGCAAGGATTTCGTAATCGTTGGGTTTTAATTCGTAGGCCTTTTGTAGGTTTTCCACGGCACCTTTGTAATCGCCCTTTTCAAAAAGCAATATACCCAATTCCTTATATGCTTCTACCATTGCCGTGTCCTTTAATATTTCCCTCAAAATCTTTTCGGCTGTATCCTTTTTGCCCTCAAAGGAATACAATACGGCCAATTGAAGCCTTGCCTTTGGATTTTTGGGGTCTATACTCACCGCCTTTTCAAGGTACTCCCTTGACTTTTCCTCATCACCTTGGGCGTTATATACGCTGTGGAGTAAAAGGTAAATGTTTGCGTTGTTGGGGTCTATGCGTGTAGCCTCATGCAGGTATTTTAACGCTTGATCATACTTTTCACCTTGAACCATCTGTATCGCGGCATTTTGTAATACCGTTGCAACCGCTTCATAAGGCATTAGGTTTTGTCCGGCTATGGAGAGTTCCTTTTCAAACTTTTTCTTGTCCTTGTATGTTGGGTCTAAGGAGAAGGCTTTTAAGAAGTCTTCGGAAGCCTTAATATATTCCCCTTTTCTCGTGTATATAAATCCCCTCCAAATGTAAGGCTTTGGTGAGTTGGGTTCGTCGGATATCCACTGATTGGCGTTTTCCTCGGCTTTTTGTATGTCGTTTTGTTGGATGTATATCTTTGTGCTCGTCGCAGCCGGGGAACCCACGGTAGCACATCCGGTATATAACAAAGCAACGGGGATTAATAGTAATGACCTTTTAATCATAAGCGGGAATTATACCCCCGTTTTATTTGTCGTAATTTATTTCTTTTTCCTTTCCAAGAATTCCCTTATGCCTTCCAATGCTTCCTCCCCCATCCTCGTGGTGGCGAGTATATGGGATGTGATCTCCCTATAACAATCCGCATAAAAAGGCCTATAAATTCTTAAAAGTTCCTTTGTCTTTCTAACCGCTTCCGGTTTATTTGAAAGTATTTCCCTTATAAAACTGTCGCATACCTTATCCATTTCACCTTCTTCCGCTATCTCATCAACCAAACCTATTTCCTTTGCCTTTTCAACATCAAAAACCTCACCCGTTAAGAAAAACCTCCGAGCCTTTGAAAACCCTATTCTCCTCAGTGCAAACGAAGAAACGACCGAAGGGACTAAACCCAGTTTAACCTCGGAAAAGGAAAAGGTTGCCCCCCTCTGGGCTATTACTATATCGCTTACGCTTAAAATTCCCATCCCGCCACCCCTAACAGCACCTTTTACCTTTGATATAACCGGCACCGGTATGTTCTCCATTGCAAGGTAGGTATCGTATAGGGTTTGAGCATCCTCAAAGTTTTCGGAATATTTAGATTCTCCTATCTCCTTCATCCAGTTCAAATCGCCACCGGCACAAAAGTGCTTACCCTCGCCCTCTATTACCACAACCCTTAAACCTTTTTCATCTTTTAACCCCTCGGCTAAGGATTTCAACTCCAAAAGCATCTCTTTGTTAAAAGCATTGCCAACTTCGGGTCTGTTTAAAACTATCCTTCCAATTCCATCTTTTGCTTCAAACTTAACAGTTTTCATAACGGGTATTCTACTCCCGGTATGTTTTTGGATACAATTCCTTGCCGTGGCATTGGTAATGGGTGCTATAGGAGGGGGCGATTTTCGGACGGCATAGACGGTATGGATTGAGCATCTTTATAATACACGAATAAGTGAATAGGGAATTGGCAGAGATTATAA
>CAYRSH010000074.1:0-6525 GCA_964426895.1 uncultured bacterium | reverse complement strand
TGTTATGCCTTCAACCCTTGGAGCGCCGCAAAACCAAACCAATCCACAACCCCTTGCCAAACTCTTGGCGTAATCCATTGATATCATGGCATCGTCAAATAGAACAAAATACCTTTCGTTATTCAGTACAAAAGACCCACTTATGATAAAATATATGTAATACAATATGGCAAAAAACCACAAAAATCGCAAGGAGAAAATATTTTAAGGTTGTTAAAAAATTTTCTCCCTTATACTAACTGCTTATGCGTAAGGTCATATGGTTTTTAAGCCTTATGGGATTTTTCTTAATTTTATTTGCGCAAACAACCCCACAGCCGCAATCCCAATCAGAACAAATGGAAGAGCAAATGGGAGAACCTTCACCCCAACAACCGGAACAGCAACCGGAAGCACAACCCCAAACCCCAGAAGAAACCAAACCACAAGGTGGGGCATTGGAATTAAAGGAAGGGGCCTATACATTTGAAATGCCTCCCAAGAGTTTGGATTCGTATTATCCACCTGTTGCTAAAAGGGCGAAGAATTACAGGGCTTATATGGATACCCTTGGGAGGAGGTTTTACGACCTAATGGTTGATATAAATTCCGTAGATTTAGAGGTTTTAGAGGATTCGTATGTTAGGTTTAAAGAATATTATACATTTGTAGCCGAACTCGTACCCGAGTGGAAGGATAGGTTTTTGTTGGGCGATGTTGAAGAACTCGGCAAGATTTTGGGATTTATAAAGGATACGACGGATACAACCAAATCCGCAAGAAAGGATACGGTTTTACCCATAGGGGCACAGAGGAGATTAAACCCCAAAGTTGATTATATTATGAAAAAGATAGAGTATTCGTGTAAATCTTGCCACTTACAGGAAATACCAAGGGTTTATTTCAGATACTACTGGCATACCAAGGATATGAAGATGAACATGGCCACATTCAAAGTGAAAGACCCGCTGACCGGTAAGTTGGTTCCTTATAGGGATTTCAAATCCTTAATGGCAAACGATTATTATACAATTTTGAGGGCTATTGACAAGGGTTCAAAAACACAACTACGCAAAAATGTTAGGGATTTTATAAAGAGGTTTAACTACAACCAATCCCTGTGTTCAAAGTGCCATGACGAGGATCCATATCTATTCACAACACCAACCATAGCAACACTTGTAAAGGATCTTGATAATGAGGCAAACAAAAACATACCGAATAAGGATGCCCTTAGGAGAACTTTAAACGAACTTTATAGGGCTAACTGCAAGGGGTGCCATAGGGTGCATTATCCGACAACTTATGTTCAGAGGTTTTGGTATAACGAACTTCCAAAACCCCCACAAGAACCCCAAATTCAAGAAACACAGGAACAACCTTCACAACCTCCCGAAACCCCACAAAGCGGAGAACAACCAACGGAATAAACCCTTCTTATAATGCTTTTTTTGGCAATAGGATACGGTGTTTTTGGTGGATATTTCTTTTGGAAGATATTTGAGAATTCACATGTTTTAAGGGATCATTATTCCAATAAAATCAGGGGTGCCGGTTTAGTTTTACTTCCATTTCTGTTATGGTATATCTTCCGGGAGTGGAATATGCCTTTACTTTTATGTACGGTAATTATAACACTAATGGGTTTTTACGACGATTGGAAGGGCTTAGATGGGAGAATTAAGCTACTTATCACTTTTTTAATATCTTTAAGTGTTTTATTTGTTTTTGGTAAAACCCTCTCCATAAACATATTTGGGTATCAATTTTATGTTTTGGTGTTAAACGAAGTCTTTTGGTTGTTGTTTTTACTGGGTTTCACGAATGCCTTTAATGTTATTGATGGTAAAGATGGGGTATTATTAACAACCTCTTTAACCTCATTGATATTTTTATTTTTAATAACCCAAAACGATTTTTGGATAAGTATTGCGGCCATTTGTGCCGGATTATTACTTTACAACTCTCCGCCTGCGAAAATCATAATGGGGGATACCGGTTCATACCTCCTGGGTTTTATAATATCGTATGGGTTTTTAAGGAATTCACACCTGCCCTTTGAAGTAATTCTCCTTGTATTATTCTTTCCATTTGCCGATACAATATTAACATTCATAAGGAGGGTTGTTAAAGGCAGAAATATATTTTTAAGGGATGAAGAGCACATACACCACAAAATAACGGATATTTTGGGTGATAGGTTGGGTTTAGCCCTTATTTTCGGGTTGAATGTATTTAGCGCGGCTTTATCCTATTTTTATTTAAATGTGGGGAATTACCTAATTTTGCTTTTTGGGTATTTGGTTTGGGTATTTGTGATATTTATGTGTTATCGCTATAAAAAACTTCCTTTTCAGGGTTTAGGCTAGGTTTTGCTAAACTTTAATTGTAGTGGGGTTTTTATCGTTGAGGTAATATTTCGGACATAGAATACCTTCTTATGCTTGCAGTAGCCCTTGAAATAAAAACCGAACCAAATTCTTATATAAAGGTTCTGCCGGAAAATGTGGGTATATATTCGGATGCTAAGGGTTATGCAAAGTTTAAAGTTAAACCCGGAGAAAAAACCATAATAATAACCCATATAGCATACAAGGTTGAAACCACAAAGGTTTTTATCAAAGGGGATACCGTTTTGAAAATCTCCTTAGTCCCGAAATCTTACATATTACCCGAGGTTTTCGTTTCGGCTGAGGATAAAGAATTTAAAAGCAAAACCTTTGAACCTTACAGGATAAACTACGAGGTTTTACAAAATTCTCCCAATTTTATAGAACCTGACCCCCTAAGGGTTATGGTTAAAATGCCATCCGTAAAATTTGCAAGCGATTTGGGTTTAAAGGTTTCCGTTATGAACTCCCCACCCGAAGAAACACCCTTCTTTTTGGACGGTATAAGAATTTTTAATCCAGTACACCTTGGGGGGTTATCCTCGGTTTTGGATGTGAATTTGCTCTCATATATGGAGTTTTATCCAACGCCTTATTACTCCAACACTTATGGTTTATCGGGAAGCGTTAATTTAAGGAGTATAGACTTTTTGACCTCAAAAAACAAAAACTTTTTAGACCTCAGTTTCATATCGGCAAAAGGGGGATTTATCAGGAATTCGGGGAATTGGTATTTGGCATCATCCCTACGGGGCTTTCATTTGGGATACATATCCCTTTTGGCGGGTAGAAACTTGCCTTATATTTTCTACGATGGGTTTTTAAAGGGTGGTTGGGATTTTCGTTGGGGTGAGGTTGGTTTTGCCGCCTTGGGTTCAAATGGAATGTTTGATTACAAATCCGAGAGGACAACTATAAAGGCGGATTGGCAGAACACAATAATATACACATACTTAAATTCCGGAAACCTTTCTTTTAAAACCTATTATGCGGACTACGAAAATAGCATATTTTCATCGTTGTTAGGTATGAAACCCGAAGGTGAAGAGGTTTCCTATACGGATAACCCTATAAGGTTTATGGGTATAAAGGCGGAATACGATAAGGGGTGGTTATCCGTAGGTTATAACGGTGAGTATTACAATACCGAATACTATTCCCTAAACCCTTACAGACTTAGGGAAAGCAAGCCTTTTATAAATTGGGCGTATTTCCAGATAACCTATCCCGCATCCCGCTTTGTTTTATCAACGGGTTTAAGGGGTAATGGTAAGTATTTTGATCCAAACCTTTCAATAAAAACATTTATTACCACAACCGTCTCCTTACGGGGATTTTTTGCCACATCAACCGATTACTTTTACGGATTTCCAATGGAAAGTTCTGGCGGTTTGAGGTTTTATTACTTTATGCCTTCGTTTTATACATTTATGGACTTACCCCAAAGGGCGTATTCTTTGGGCTTAGAAATCCTAAGGAGAACGGAGAACTATTCCGCGTTTGTACGATTAATGTACCGAAATTACTTACGGGTTTATGATAATTTCATTCCAAAAACCGGCTTTGCCAAGGGGATAAACTTGGGGTATAACGGCAATCTCCTTGGAGGTTCTTCTTCTATTTGGTATTCATATGTTATAAGGGAACCGAAAACATTTATGGATTCACCCCACTCTTTTGGCTTTTCATATGCCCGCAACCTTAAGGGCAAGAGCATTGGGCTTTCGTTCAATTATCATACGGGATACCCAAAGGATGGGGAAAGGTATCCGGACTATCACAGGCTTGATGTGTATATAAGCGGAAAGTTAAGGATTTTCAAGGCAACGGGATATTGGAATTTCACCATTATAAACCTGTACAATCGCAAAAATGTCTTCTTGGTTTATTACGATTACAAAGAGGGAGAATACAAAACCGTCCCGCAACTCCCGTTCGCACCGACTTTAAGCATAGGATTACAGTTCTGATGAAATACTTTTCGGATTTTCTCGGAAGGTATATAGAGATTCCCGATAAACCTCAGAGAATAGTTTCCCTTGCCCCGGATATCACGGAAACCCTATTCCGCTTGGGGGTTAGCGATAGGGTTGTTGGGATAAGTTTGTATTGCAATAGGCCTAAGGGTAAATTAAGCGGTATCCCAAGGGTTGGGGCATACTTAAATGTTTTGTGGGATAAACTTGAAATTTTAAATCCTGATCTTGTATTTTTAACAACGGGAGCACAGAGAAAGGTCGCCGAAGATATGTTAAACAGGGGTTTTCCGGTTGTTGTTTTAAGCGTTCCGAATTCCGTCTTCGGTATATTTGAAAACATAAGAAAGGTGGGTTTGGCCGTTGATGGGGTTAAAAGGGCTGATGAATTGGTTTTTTATCTTATGGGTAAATTGTGGAAATTGTATTCGGATAAAGTTTTTATGAGGGTTTATTACGAGGTGGATTTGGGAGGACCAATAACGGCTGGGGGTCCGAGTTATATTACGCAGGCTTTAAGGTTCTTGGGTTTGGAAAACATTTATTCGCATAAAAGGAATTCCTACTTTAAACCCGACGATAACGAAACGAAATCTTTGGGTTTTGACCTAATGCTTTTTGAACCCAAACCGGAAAGGAAATATACGGAAGAAAAGATTAAAGAGGATTTGAAAGGGCGTTTTGGAGATGTTCCTATATTGATATTGGAACCCGATTCATTGGCACATTACGGGCCGGCTTTAATAGATGAGGTTTTGCCGAAATTACGCAAAAAATTGGAAAAGTTTTCCCAAAAATAAGATTTTAAAGTTTCTTCCGGTAGGAGTTTTGCAAGGTTTTTTATTTGTTTTGGATACTCCAAACATGACACAATATTACTTTTACCCAAACCGTAAAAATCGGAACCCGATACAATTCCACCCTTAAACACCTCGGAAAGGTTAATTATTGTATCCGCAATCTCATAGATATCAACCCGCTTTTCAAAAAACAAATGGCCATATCCCAAACCCAAAACCCCACCGTTATCGTAAATTGCCTTCGCAATTTCATAATTTAAATTTCTCATATTTTTGGGATTTTTTAAAATGCCTCCGTGGGAATATATAGAACCTTTGTATAGTTCAACGGTTTGTAAAATGGCATTATAAGACGCATGGGCGAGATCAACCAAAACACCCTTTTCCTTTGCCCAATGTAGGAATTCAACACCCAAGGATGTTAAACCCTCTCCGTTTTCACAAGACCCGGAAAGTTTAGAAGGTATATTCCAAGTTAATCCAAAAAGCCTAACGCCTTCTTTGTAAAGTCTTTCGTAGTATTTTAAGTCGTTTAAGTATCCCCCTTCAAGCCCGATGATTATGTTTAAGGAGTTTTCGTTTAGGTCAAACCAATTAGTTAAAAGGTTTGTGTTTTTATCCATTGCCGCTTTATATTTTTTAACACCTTCCAATATATCGTCAAATTCCCAAACCCTATTTCCCGAAACCGGAAAAACCACCGCCACAACCAACCTATAACCCACCCTATAAAGGTTTTGAAAGACTTCTTTTATATCTTCCCCCGAGATTAAAATATCCTGATGTAAATCCGCTATTTTCAAGGCTGGGGTTTTAAGAACAAACTGTCGGAAATATCAACATTTAAATTGATGTTTTTGAAGTGTATCTCAATCCAATCGGAAAAGTTATAAATCTTTACCCTTTTTGGTAAATAGTCTTTTGTTATAAATACCACTATGGAATCAAAACCCGCGGATTCTTCGGAGGTTAATTTCAGTTTCCAACCATCCCTTACCTTTGTTTCTTCCACTTTAAACCCCTCATAGTTCCCACGCAAAAAATCCGATAGATTATAGGGCATTGGTTGGCTCATAACCTCTCCCCTGTAAAGAATCCAAGTTGAATCACCGTTGGATATAACAACATATTTTTCGGGTTCATACAATTCCCACCTAAAAAAGAACGGTTTTTTTATATAAACATTTCCCCTATATACGGTTTTTTGCCCCTGGAAGTATGTGGTTTGCATTATTTCGGCCTTAAATGTATTTATACCTTCCATTTTTTCCTTAATTTTATCAACCACGGAAGTTATGAGGAATATCAACATCATCCGAATATTATAAACTTGGGAGATTTTCACCGCAAAGTGGGTAATAATTCGGCCTTAGAATAAAA
>CAYRSH010000073.1:0-6649 GCA_964426895.1 uncultured bacterium | reverse complement strand
TCCTCCGAAAGCGAGGAAATTATCGGTATTATCATTATACCCATTACTATTCCGGGGGATAGGGCGTTAAAACCGGCGAGGTTTGGGATGAACTTCTTTAAGAAAGGCGTAACGGTTAATAACGCAAAATAACCATATACAACGGTTGGTACCCCTGCAAGCATTTCAAGTAAAGGCTTTATTACATTCCTCACCCTACTTGTAGAATACTCACTAAGAAATACCGCTATTAATAAACCACTCGGTATGGATACGCACATTGCTATAAACGATGTTAAAAATGTTCCCGAAAGTAAAGGCCATATTCCGAAATGCTTTTCCGCAAACAGGGGTGTCCATTGAGTATCCATTATAAAATCTTTTATGGGAACTTCCTTAAAAAATTGAAAACTCTCAAATACCAAAACGCCGACTATTCCTACGGTGGTTAATATCGTTATGCTTGAAACCATCAAAAGGGATATATGAATAAAGACATCCATCCAACGACTTCGCATAAGTTGGGTATTCTACTTCCGTTTGATTTTCCCCCTTTAAAATATCCGCCCTATTATGAGAATACGGATAATAGATTCGCATATACATTTTCAATCGGCATCACTTTATGACTTAGAACTTATGTCTTTGGCTGGGGTTGATGTTATAGTGGGTTTTTCACAACCAACTTATAGGTTCTCCTACCCCGAAACATACTTTGATCATTATGAGAGGCTTTTGAGGTTTGAAAAGGCGAGGGCGGAAAGCGTTGGGATAAAGGTATATTTGGCCTTAGGAATCTCGCCAAAAGCAATGATAAAAGACCCCTTTGTTGTTGTGGAAAAATTGGAAAGATACTTGCAGTTGGATTTTGTGGTTGCCATTGGAGAGAGCGGTTTGACAAACTATAACGATGTGGTTGAACTTGAAACCTTAAAGATAATGTTTGAACTTGGAAGGAAATTTAAAAAGCCCGTTTTCGTTGATTTACCGGATGATTACAGGAAACAGGCGATAAAAAAGATTGAAAAATTGGCATCCGATGCGGATATACCACCCGAACTGGTGGTTTTAAACGAAATAGATTTCCTTACGGCTTTGGATGTTGAAGATTTACCTTTTTGGTTTGGCTTTACCCTTTGGCCTGAAAGCACAAAAAACATGGTTGAAAACATATTTAAAGGTGATTTACCCCTTGACAGGGTTATACTCTCTTCAAACTTTGATTCTTTGGCAAGGGATCCCTTAGCATTTCCAAAAACCGCATTGGAATTAAAATTAAAGGGTTATGATGAATTCATTTTGGACAAAGTTTTATACGAAAATCCAAAAAGGTTGTTTAAATTGGAGTAGAAAACCATGGAAAAAATAGATCAGACCTTGGCATATTTGGAAGATAGTGGTGTTGAGGTTATAACATTAATTTTTACCGATATTCTTGGTAGGTTAAAGGGTTTTAACCTCAGCACCGGGGAACTTGAAAGGGCTTTTAGGGAGGGTATAGTTTTTGACGGTTCATCCGTTGAGGGGTTTGTCCGTATAGAGGAATCCGATCTAATAGCAAAGCCCGACCCCGAGGCAATATTCATAGCACCAAAGGAAATAAGCGGATTTAAAACGGCCTATATAGTATGCGATATTTTAAAACCAAACGGGGAACCCTTTGAGAGAGATCCGAGAGGAATATTAAAGGGGAAACTGGAAGGGTATCGCAAAATGGGGTATTCTTATCTCGTAGGTCCCGAACTTGAATACTTTTACTTTAATTCATCGGAGAGGCCTGAGATTATTGATAACGCCGGATATTTTGATGTGCTACCGAGTTATAAACCCACATTGGCAAGAGAAGAAACCGTAAAGGTGCTAAGGGAAATGGGTATAGAGGTTGAGGCATCACACCACGAGGTCGCTTACAGTCAGCACGAAATAGATTTCAGATATTCCGATGCCCTAAGGATGGCGGATATACTCCAAATTTCCAAGATGATAATAAAAGAGATTGCAAGAAAGTACGGGATATACGCCTCATTTATGCCAAAACCCATATTTGGAATAAACGGCAGTGGATTGCATTTGCACATGTCCGTTTGGAAGGATGGAAAAAACCTGTTTTACGATGAGGAAGATGAATATCAACTCTCCGAGTTTGCAAAGCACTTCTTGGGAGGTGTTTTGAAATACATAAAAAACATTACCCTTGTTCTGAACCAGTGGGTAAATTCTTATAAAAGGCTTGTTGTTGGTTATGAGGCCCCCGTTTATATATCTTGGGGTAGGGCCAACAGGTCCGCATTGGTAAGGGTTCCCGCCTTTAAAAAGTCCTCTTCCGCGAGGCTTGAGTTGAGATCTCCGGACCCCGCCACAAACCCGTATCTGGCCTTTGCCTCAATAATTACCGTTGGTTTTAAGGGTGTTGAAGAGAAAATAACACCACCCCAACCCGTAGAAATGGATATATACCATATGGATGAAGAAACCCGTAAAAAACTCAACATAGACTCACTTCCATCGTCGTTAAAAGAGGCTGTGGATTGCGCTTTGAAGAACGGGATTTTAAAAGAGGCTTTGGGGGAATCTATGTTTAACAAATTGGTTGAAAATAAACTCGTTGAATGGGATAGGTTTAGGATAAGGGTAACGGACTACGAGATAGAAGCCTATTATTCCATGCTATAAATCCACCATAACCTTTAAAGCTTCCGGCGTTTTTGCAATTTTAAACCCCTCCTTAATGTTTTGGAGTTTTATCCTGTGCGTTATCAACCTTGAAGGTTTAATCTTATCAACGATTTCCAAAGCGAGCCTCATATCATCTGGACCTGCCGAATAGGATGGGATTATGGTTATCTCATCAAAATAGATTTTATTAACATCCAAAGGCAAAACCTCACCGGGTTTTGTAGGTGCGAATAGTATAACCCTTCCCCCCCTTTTAACAAACTCAAATGCGGATTCTATTGCAGGTATAAGTCCGGGCGCAACTATTACCACATCAAACTTATAACCTTTTATATTCGTATAATCCCCGACATTTTCCAAAAACCTCCTTGCCATATTAACCCTTTCGGGCAATATATCAACACCAAAAACCTCAGCGCCGAAAACTTTTGAAACCAACAGGTTTAAAATCCCCATGAACCCCAAACCTATACCCAAAACCCTTTCCCCCGGTTTAATATTCCCCCTTTTCACCGCCTTTACGGATGTCGCCAAAGGCTCAACGAGTGCTGCATCCTCATCGCTTATATGTTCCGGAACCTTTAAGACATCAACATTATGTATTTCTTTTGGAACCCTTATAAACTCCGAAAACCCCCCGGGAAAAACCTTACTCTTACGCCAAGTTTCGCAATGAACATAATTCCCCTTTATACAGAAATCGCAAACCATGCAAGGCGCGTGATGATGAACAACAACCCTTTCCCCTTTGTTGAAACTTTTAATATTCTTTCCAACATCATACACTACACCTACGATTTCATGACCCGGTGTGTAAGGGGCCTTTGAATTAACATACCAATCCATCAGCTCACCCGTGCAAATCCCACACTTTAAAACCTTAACCAAAATGTCGTCTTCACCGATTTCTGGTATTTCTTCCTCAACAACCCTTATGTCCTCGCTTGAATACAATATTGCCCTTTTCATCGTTTTCCTATTCCGTATATCAAAATATCAAAAAGCCTATTCAACATTTCCTTAAAAGATATATACTTTCCCTTGTAATACAATCCACTGCTTTCAACCAAGGGGAATTCAACGCCTTTAATAACCTTTAAGAGGATTCCCGCAAATTTTTCCGGGTCATCTACCCTAAATTCTCCCTTTTCTATCCCTTCTTTTAAAATGCCTTCAATTATTTCGGCCTCAAACCTGTCAAAATCCGCCCTTTCCCTTTCCACGAATTCAAGGTGCGAATAGAAATCCTCCCTTGAAACCTTGTAATATATTATCAACTTTCGCAAATATTTGAACCTAACGAACAGATACCTCTTTAATTTTTCCTTCGGGGTTAGGTTGTCCCCCAAAACCTTCAAAACCCCCTTTCTGATTTTATCCCCCTCAATCCTTATAATTTCTCTCAGAATATCTTCCTTTGAAGGGAAATAGTGGTAAATGGTTGATTTTGAAATACCCGACCTTTTGGCTATATCCTCCATAGTGGTCTTTTTAAACCCGTATTCTCGGAACAGTTCCTTAGCCACCTTTAATATCGTCTTCCTTCTCCCCATTATTCTTGAAGGCGGTATTGTAAAGGAGAACTTTTGTTAATCCCCCTTATAATACCCATACTATGCAAATAGAAAAGGATAAAGTGGTAACATTCCACTATGTGCTTAAAGATAAGGAGACGGGTGAGGTGATAGACAGCAGTAGGGATTACGGTGAGCCCGTAAAGGTTCTTTTTGGGAGGAATCTCCTCATAGAGGGTTTAGAAAAGGGTATGATGGGAATGGAGGAAGGGGAAACAAAGGTTATAGAGGTAAAAGCAGAAGAGGCTTATGGTGAGGTTGATCCCAACCTTATACAAAAGGTTCCAAGGGAATACTTTGGCGATTTGGAACTCGAAAAGGGAATGCCTTTAAGGGCACAAACCCCGGATGGGCAATTTATAGATATGGTTGTAGTTGATTTTGATGAAGAAAATGTTACCGTAGATCTAAACCATCCTTTGGCGGGTAAAGATTTATTGTTTGAAGTGGAAGTTCTAAATGTTAGGGATGCGACACCCGAGGAACTTGAACACGGACATGCACATTAGCCTTTAACCACTATAACGGGCTTGTTCCTGCTAACAATCCGCGATATTCCAACCCCCTGAACTATTCTAACAACCGCCTCTGCATCCTTATAAGCCTCGGGAACTTCTTCCAATATCGTTGCCTTGCTACTTGCCCTTATCCTTATACCCTTTTGTGATAATTTTCCAACAACTTCGGACACGGAAAACATTTTTTTGGCTTTTCTCCTTGATAATACCCTTCCAGCACCATGACAGGTTGAACCAAAACTCTTTTCTATGGAACCTTCCGCACCCACCAATACAAAGGAATACCTTCCCATATCCCCGGGGATAATAACGGGTTGTCCCACATTCCTATAAACTTCTGGTATTTCAGGCCTTCCGGGTGGAAAGGCCCTCGTGGCACCCTTTCTATGAACCAAAACCTCAACCTCTTCACCATCAACATTGTATTTTTCAAACTTTGCTATGTTGTGCGCAACATCGTATAGTATAAACATACCCAACTCATCTGCCGGTTTTTTAAGCACCTCTTCAAAAGCCCTTCTAACATTATGGGTTATAAGTTGTCTGTTTGAAAAGGCGTAATTTGCCGCACATGCCATAGCCTTTAAGTATTTACTCCCCTCAGGACTCGTTATCGGGGCGCAGGCCAATTGCTTATCAGGAACAAATATCTTATACTTCCTTTCCATCACGGAAAGCATAACGCTTATATAGTCATCTGCTATTTGATGCCCAAAACCCCTACTCCCGCAGTGTATCATAACAACGACTTGTCCTTTAAACAATCCAAATTCCTTTGCCACCTTGTCGTTATAAATCTTGTCTATTACTTGTACCTCTAAAAAGTGGTTTCCGGAACCGAGTGTCCCCAACTGATCCCTACCTCTATCCTTTGCTTTTTTAAAAACATAGGAAAAATCCGCATTGGGAATACAACCCTCTTCTTCAATGAACTTGTAATCGTCTTCAAAACCATACCCCAACTCTATCATATACTTAGCCCCTTCATGGGATACCCTTTCAAGGTCTTTATCCTTTGCCTTAAACGGTCCCCCCATACCAACACCCGATGGAACATATTCGTAAAGTTTATCCGCCAACTTTTCTAATGTTTTTTCGTCCAACTGGGATATGTGAAGGTTTGTTTTTATAAGCCTAACCCCGCAGTTTATATCAAAACCTATTCCACCAGGCGATACAACCCCCTCATCAACCCTAAAAGCCGCAACACCCCCAACGGGAAAGCCATAACCCCAATGAATATCCGGCATACCTATGGAATACTTTACTATTCCGGGTAATGTGGCTACATTTGCAACCTGTTCAAGTGCTTCATCTTCCGGCATTAGATTTTCATCCGTAAATATCAAACCCGGAACCCTCATGCCTTTTTTATAATCCTCGGGCAATATATATGTGTAGTTATCAACCTTTTTCAAATACTTAACCGCCGACATACCCAGAAATTTTAAAGTTGTTAAATACGGATTTTTCAGGTTTATAATTCCCATTGTATGGAGAACGCTAAGGAGATTTGGGAAATCTTAAAAGGAGTGGGTGAGAGACTTGATAGTGTTGGTAAAAGGCTTGATAATGTTGGCGAAAGGCTTGATAGATTGGCGAAGAGCCAAGAGGAGACGGATAAAATGTTAAAGGAAACGAGGGAATTAGTTGATAGCCTCGCTAAAAGGCAGGAGGAGACGGATAAGCAGATAAAAGAGTTAAGAAAAGCCCAAGAGGAAACGGATAAAAAGATAAAAGAACTTGCCGAAAGACAGGCGGAAACGGAAGAACAAGTAAAAAAGTTAAGCGTTCAAATAAGTAAAGTTTCCAAAAAGGTAAGAAACACAACCAGAGCGGTAGCACAGTTAAACGGCTTATGGCAGAACTATACGGAAGAAACGATAAGAATATGCTTTAAAG
>CAYRSH010000072.1:4755-6740 GCA_964426895.1 uncultured bacterium | reverse complement strand
TACACCCCGCAAAAACCAAGAAAAGGGCAAAAACAAAGAATGCCAACCTTTTCATCTCTTTATAACCTTATAAACTTTATTTTTAACCACAACGAAATATATCCCGCGCTTCAAACCACCCATATCAATCGTATAGTTCCCGAATTTACCTTCCTTAACCAGTCTTCCATTGGAATTGTAAACCTTAAAGTATCCGGAGGGTAAGTCAATCTTCAAAGTGTTGTAAACAAATTTTGTTTCCATTGGCCAAATGCCCGTGGATATGGTCCCAAATGCTTTATTATCATTCATACCCAAAACCCCCCTATAAACCGAAAGTATATCCTCTTCGTCATAAGAAGGTGAAACCGTAATATACGAGACCAATGTCCTCGGTTCTTTATGTTCTTTACCATAAGTTTCAAAGAAAAAGTAATAAACACCCTTGTGGTTGAGCCTAAGGTAAGCCTTAAATGTATCCCTAACCTTCACAGGCCTTACAATCCCGTAATTTGTCCAAGGCCCTATGGAGTAATAAAATCCCCAAACGGAATCTGCAAATGGATGGTGTATATCTATTCTTATAATTTCTCCCTCGGTATATACATGCTTGTTGAACCTTAGATATGCGCTAACGGGACTTAGAAAAGATAGTATTACAGGTGTTGGGAAAATACCTTCTAAATCCGCATGACCTCTTTCTTTTTCTATTTTCATAAGAGGCTGACCAGAAGATTTATTAAATGCGGCTATATAAGTGTATCCATATTCGCGTCTGTTTAGATATACAGTATCCGCCCACAAAACCCTTAAAGCCGAAGGAGACCATATTGCTACGCTGTCGGTTAGATAAGAAGGAATTATGTATAATGTGGAATCAATTAGGGTTATGTATCCCCAACTTCTAACTTCCTTTGGGGAAGTTATGGGTATATCAAAGGGTGTGCTATAATATGTCTCTTCTGGTAAGGTATCAAGAATGGCGTTTTCTATAAAAGGAAACAATAATGGGTCTTCCTTTATTGCCGTGTGATCCTTTTCCCATATATCCGGATCCCCGGAGCATGTCCATCCCCCGGAACCCGTAGGCTGGTTTGAGAATATTTTAGTTTGCAAATCAAACTGAATATCCCTGGCACTGGCATTTCCATATTCAACCACACCATCATTACACCCAGCACCCATAACATACCTTACAACAAAACACCCCGCTTGAGATTTGGCGGAAAATGGACCGCATTTCCACTCAGGTGTCCAACCCATACCGAGTCTCGCGACCTTTATATTTCCCCTTACCGTATCGGATGCAATATATCTGTAATACCCAGACCTCCACGCCAAAACCCCAAAACCTGTAAGTATATCATAGTCTGGCTCCATGGATTCGCATATTAAAGGTACCGTCGCCTGAAATGCCAAGCACAAACCAAACAATTGGGGGTTCCATACAAAAAGACCACAGCTTAACGAACCACCACCATCACAAAAATCCGCCATAGCAGACCCATAAAAAGGCGTTCCAAGGGCCACAAAACCCCTAACATATGGGTTATTCTTTAAATAAATTACACCTTCGGTTTCTAAGCCCGCCCTACTATGGGCAACTACAACTATACTCCTATTCCAAGTAGAATCATAGTTCCTGTAAATATACCTCCCCAATGAATCTATAAGGGTATCCAAAAGGTTTGTATTCGGCCAAAAAGAGGGCCCTTTCCCATCGTTAAAATCGTATAAGGTTACCATGGCAACGCGGAAACCCCGATATAACAAGTAATCCTTTAAACTCACCATAGAGTTGCAATCCGAACCCATACCATGAACTAATAACACGACAGGTAGTACTGTATCTGGTGAACTGGGGGAATACCATGCCCAAATCGGATCACCGCATCTGGGATAGGGGTTTATAGGATGAGTTCCGGGGCCACTTCCTCCCCCACTCCCCGGCGGTCCATCTTCCGAACCCCTCGGTTGACAAGGCTCCAACTCGGGAACACTATCCG
>CAYRSH010000072.1:0-4655 GCA_964426895.1 uncultured bacterium | reverse complement strand
TTCTTCCTTCTTCCTTTCCATAGGGGTGTGAATTATAAGGGGGTAACTTTTTCAGCGAACGCAACATAACACAAACACCTTTCAACCTTATAATCCCCGTATATGAAAAAGGTGGTATTAAAAGTTAATGGGATGACTTGTATGGGTTGTGTATCAACGGTTAGGAAGGTTTTGGAGAAAAAAGGCGGTAAAGAAATTAAGGTTTCCTTGGAGGAAGGGAAGGCCGAATTCCTTTTGGAAAACGGAAACTTAGAAGAAATCCTGAAATCCCTTGAAATTGTGGGTTATCCCGCCGAGGTTATATCGGAAAATTAACCCTTACGAATATCTTCAACTACTTTTCCATCTCTTAACCTAATAATCCTTTTTCCAAGTTCAATTATCATAGGGTCGTGGGTTGCGAATATAAATGTACATTTAAGGCGTTTTTGCTGTCAAGGTTTGCGGTTGGCTCATCCGCAAGAACAACTGCCGGATTCCCCACAATTGCCCTCCACTTAGCCAAGTTTTATCATTTGTGCCCAAAAAGTGGGCTATATCCCTTAGACTTTTAGAACGCCGGCTTGCGAAAATGCTGATTAAAGGGTTTTATCCGTTGTATTCCTACGGTAGAGATGTTAAAACCTCGTAGGGTATGGTGTTCCAAATTTTTGCTATTTTATCCGCCGTATTGTTTTTCCCAAGGATCTCCACCCTATCACCAACCCTTATATCCTCATCCTTTGAGAAAACCATAAAGGCGTCCATTGTTATCCAGCCCGCAACCTTAAAAAATTTCCCGTTTATAAAAACTTCAAAATTCTTGCACCTCCTCAAACCCAACGCATAACCAAGGGGAACAATGCCTAAGAAACCGTCATCGCAAATAAATGCCCCATCATAACTAACCGTTTCCCCTTTCTTAACCCGTTTAACCTGAATAACCTTTGAATAAACCTCTTTTACGGGCTTTAAGTTTTTATGACCATAGCCATACAATAAAATCCCCACACGGGAAAAATCGTAAATCGGTCCAAATTTTAAAAGTCCAGAAGAATTGTTAATATGCCTCTTTACCGGCAAATCCTTTGTTAATTCTTCAAAGATTTCTATCTGTTTTCTTGAAAATTCCTCATCATAGGCTTTTGGGAAGTGTGTAAATACCCCTTCAACCCTAAACCTTTCCTTGGCCTTTTTATAAAAACCTTCAAAATCATCCGGCTTTATTCCCGTCCTGTTCATCCCAGTGTCAATTTCAATATGAACCCTTGAACCTTTTGGCAAAGAGTTTAAGGCCTCCCATCCGTACAGGTTAAACACAACATTGTCCCTATTGCTTAACTCTTGAAGGGTTTGCCTATCAAGCGGGTCGTAATACAATAACAAAAATTCCGCCGGAAAATCGGAAACGGGTTTATAATCGTTTATAGAAGAGATTAAAAATCTTCTAACACCGAGGGAGTATAACTTTAAGGAAACCTCCCTTATTCCATGCCCATAGGCATTGGATTTTACAACCGCCATTATGTTTTCTCCCTTTGTCAGTTTCAAAACCTCTCCGTAATTGTGTTCAAGGGCTTTTAAGTCTATAACCCTTTCAATCAAACCTTAAAGCCTCCCTGTGTATAACCATCCTAACACTTTGATTTCCTTTTATCACCGGCGTATAACCCATATCGCTAAAACCCAAGGAAACCATTTCTTTTAGTGGTATATTCACAAAGTCCCTGTTTTTCATTTCCGGATGGGGGATAGTTAGTTCTCGGCTTCTAACCGTTAGGTTTTCCCATAAGAGGATATCCAAGTCTATGGTTCTATCCTTATACGGTTTTCCTTTATGTGTCCTTCCCAATACCCCTTCAATATTCTGTAAAATCCGTAGGGTTTCAAATGGGTCGTATTCCGTTTTTAATAGTGCGCAACAGTTTAAAAAATCCCTACCAATGAAACCCACGGGTTTTGTTAAATATATTGAAGAAACCCCCAAAATTGAAAGCCTTTTCTTCAACAACCGTATGGAACGGATTATATTTATCAGCCTATCCCCTTCGTTTGAACCTATGGATATATAAAACTTACTCCTCACCCACCATAAACCTTACAAACCTACGGATTTTATAATCACCTTGACTTTTTAGCCATTCACCAAATGTAATGTTGTTATCCCTCATATAGGGTTGGTGGATTAATGTCTTTTCCTGTAAGAAAGCCTTTAACTTTCCTTCAACTATACGGGGTATCACATTCTCGGGTTTTCCGCTTTCCCTCGCCTGTTCCTCGTATATCTTTTTCTCCCTTTCCAAAACCTCCCGAGGAAAGTCCTCTTCCGAAACCGCTATTGGAGACATTGCGGCTATTTGCATGGAGGTTTCCTTTGCCACATCTAAGGAAGGTGGATATACTTCAACCATAGAGGCCAACATACTCCCCGGATGTACATAAACATATACCAAGCCGTCTTGGGTTTCAAAGTATGCGCACCTCTTTACCCGAATGTTCTCTCCAACCTTTGATGCCAAGAGTTTCATCTTTTCTTCAACCTCGTCATCAACCAATTCCTTTACATCATTGGTTTTTTTCTTTAACAACACTTCAAGGACATACTTACCAAAGTTTTGGAAATCATCCGTTCTCGCCACAAAATCGGTTTCACAACCCACCTCAACCAATGCCCCCCATTTGTATTCCTTATCGTCCCAAGCGGCAAAAACATTACCCTGCTTTGTTTCTCTCGCCACCTTCTTTTCCGCTTTCGCTATTCCCCACTTCTTTAATAGTTCAACAGCCTTTTCAAAATCTCCATTGCTTTCTTCAAGGGCCTTTTTGGCATCCATTAAACCGGCCCCTGTGGCCTCCCTTAAACGCTGTATCTCTTTAACATCTATCTTTGGCATTTTCAACCTCCTTTACCGTGATTCCCTCGCCATTTTACCGTCAAGATAACCCTGAGCCACTATACCTACAATAAAGTCCAAGGATTTCATGGATTCGTCGTTTGCGGGTATTGGTAAATCAACCGCCGTCGGGTCCGCATTGGTATCAACTATTCCTATGGAAGGGATTTTGAGGAGTTTAACCTCCCTCGCTGCTATATCATCGTACTTGGGATCCACGATAAACACCAAGTCGGGTAGCATATCCATATCCCTAATTCCTCCTAATCTTATCTTTAGTTTGGTGTATTCCCTCTGCATTTTTAGTATTTCCTTTTTGGGATAGGGTAATACCTTGCCTTCCCTCTTCATCGCTTCAAGTTGATCAAAGAGGTTTTCATATTCCTTCATCTTTATTATCCGTTTGTGTATGGTTTCAAAGTTTGTAAGCATTCCTCCAAGCCACCTTTCAATTATATAAAACGCTCCCACCCTTTCGGCGTGTTTCCTAATAATGGACTTGGCTTGTGGTTTTGTGCTAACGAATAGCACTTTGCCCCCTCTTGCCCCTTCTTTTTTCATCATCTCGTAGGCTTTCTTTATGGCCACGGCGGTATATCTCACATCTATAATGTGTATCCCATTTTTAGCCGTGTATATGAACGGTTTCATCTTTGGATTCCACCTGCTCGTCCTGTGTCCGTAATGGGCCCCGATTTCGAGCAGTTTCTTTAAAAGCGCCTGAGTATCCTGCGAATACTTGCTATAATCTACAACCTCTTCGCTAACGCTTGGTATATTGCCAAGACCTTCTTCTTTTAGTTTTTCCATATTTCATCCTCTCCTTTTTCCTTGCATCACGCGTAAGCATACCTTCTTCCTTAAACTTCTCCCTTAAACTCTCGTCAAGTTTTAATAAAGCCTTTGCAAGGGCGTATCTCATCGCTCCCGCTTGTCCCGATAACCCCCCACCGTCAAGCCTTACCTTAACATCAACCACATCTTTGAGTTCTGATATTTCAAGGGGTTTTAACGCCCATATCACGAGATCCTTCCTCTTAAAGTATTCTTCCGGAGATTTCCCGTTAACAAAAACCCTTCCCGTACCCCTCTTTATAAGGGTTACCCTTGCAACCGCACTTTTCCTACCACCGGAAACCTGTATAACATCCATAATTGCCTTCCTATATGTTTAAATTCAAAACTTCCGGTTTTTGTGCCGCGTGGGGATGTGTAGATCCGGCATATATCTTTAGCCTTTTTAGCCTCTTTTTCCTCAGGCGGTTTGCCGGCAACATCCTTTTAACGGCGAGATATATAACCCTTTCGGGGTGGTGTTCCAACATCCATTCAAGGGTTTTCTCCTTTAAACCGGATGGATATCCCGAATGCCACCTGTAAATCTTTTGTTCCAATTTCTTGCCCGTAACGGCCACTTTTTCGGCATTTATAACTATAACGAAATCCCCGCAATCGGTATGCGGAGTATATTGGGGTTTGTGCTTCCCCATAAGTACCTTTGCTATTTCCGACGCAAGCCTACCCAAAACTTTGCCTTCCGCATCAACTACCCACCATTTCCTTACTACATCCTCCTTTCTTAATGAAGGCGTTATTTTCAATTTTCCCCTCCTTTTTTGAGTGGGTATTATAAGGGTGAAAACGATGGATGCTATGAACTGGGTTACATCTAAATCAAACTTTTCACCCTTAAAATACCGTTATATGCCGATAATAAACATACCGAAGCCTTTGAGGGAGAGGTTGGGTGAAGAAGCAACGGATTCCCCTGTTGAGGTGTTA
>CAYRSH010000071.1:0-6928 GCA_964426895.1 uncultured bacterium | reverse complement strand
CAAAATTGGTGAGATAACAAGGGATGGGGCAAAAATAGCGGCTGCCGCCGCCGGAGTTATTCCATATTACCTTGAAAACAGGTACTTTATAGACCTCTTGGGAAAGAACGACAGATACATAGCAAAACTACAATCAAAAACGGGTGATATGAAAGTATCCCTGATTAAAAAATTCAAATACTTCCCCCCCGGGCATAACAAATGGGATTATTCCTATTCCATAGGAAAACTAAAGCCTGATGTAATCGTTAATGTGTGGGTGTTGGACAAAATAGATTCATCCGAATTTTACCCTTATGTAAGAGACTATATATACATTTTCCCTTACGGGCTTTTGTTAAAAAATTCTCCAAGAATTATATGGGGAAAGGTGGAAAGACAGTATTAACCACAAAACAAACTCGGCAGAGGTAAAATACCCACTTATGATGAATTTCTTGGTTGATAGGGAAAGTTTTCATGAGGCTTTGAATAGGGCAAACAAACTTATAAGTAAGGTTAAGAAAAATTTGTTTCTATCGCCGGGTGTTTTGTTGAAGGTGGGTGATGGAAATTTAACCATATACGCCACGGATGTGGATAGTTGGCTAATACAGGATGTGCCTATATATGAAGGTTCGGATGGTGAAGTTTTTATTCCGATTAAAGAGATGTTATCCCTTTTAAAAAACTTTAAAACCCCAAGTGTGAAGGTGGTTGAGGAGGAAAGTTCCATAAAGATTTTTAGCGAGGGTAGTCAATCCCAGTATGAACTTCATAAATTGAACAGGGATGAATTTCCGGAGCCTCCGGATTATTCAATTTCCGAGGGATATACGATAGACTTAGAGGAGTTTGTGGAGGGTTTGAATATTGTGGGTTGGTGTGCGGCGGAAAACGACAGCAGGATATTTCTTAACGGTGTATATGTCCATAGTAAGAATGGGAATTTAAACTTTGTGGCTTCCGATGGAACGATATTTGGCAAGTTTGCGGGTATGAAGTTTGAGGGTGAATTTAAAGGGATTATACCCACATATATGGTGGATGTGGTTAAATTATTGGATGAAGGTTCGGCAATATTGAGCATAGAAAACGGTCGCCTGTATATGAAGACCACCGTTGAACCCGTAAATGTATCCTTAATAGTTAGGCTAATAGATGAGGAGTATGTGGATTATGAAGAGTTTATACCGAGGGAGTTTGTGGCCGGTATAACCGCCAATAGAGACGATTTGCTTTTTGCGGTGGAAAGGCTCCAACCATTTTTACCCGAAACAGGAGAATTGACATTTGATATTGAAAAAAACAAGGCAATTATATCCACGCTTTCGGCAAAGGGTAGGGGGATTGAGGAAGTTGAAGGGGAAACCTTCGGAAAGATTTCCATCAAAATGCTCGGGAACCACCTTAGGGACATTTTGAAGAAATTGGAATACGAGAAGGTTGATATTAAGATTTCCGGTGAAAGCACACCCATTTACATATCCCCGAGTGGCACGGATGAGGTGTTTTTCCTAACTGTACCTTTAACATAAATGAAGAAGATATACATTGATAAACTCGGCGATGTAATCCCTATAAGAAAGGCTTATGGTGATTTCCTTTTGGAAGTAGGGGATGATGAGAGGGTTGTGGTTATAGATTGCGATTTGGGACATTCAACTAACGCCGCGAGGTTTGGGGAAAAATATCCAGAAAGGTATATAGAAATCGGTATTCAGGAACAAAATATGATAGGTATTGCCGCGGGTTTAGCGGCGGTTGGTAAAATCCCATTTACATCAAGTTTTGCGGTTTTCACAACGGGTAGGCCTTGGGAACAGATAAGGTTAGCCATTGCTTATGGAAACTTTAATGTAAAACTCGTGGCAACGCACGCCGGGATTGCAACCGGTGAGGATGGGGCATCCCACCAGATATGTGAGGATATAGCCATAATGTCCGCAATACCGGGGATGGTTGTATTATCGCCTTCGGATTATTATTCGGCAAAGAGCGTTTTAAAAGCGGCTTATAAGTATGAGGGTTATGTGTATGTTAGGCTTGTTAGGCCTTCAAGCCCTACAATATATAGAGAGGAGTTTGATTATAAAATAGGTGAAGCCGTAAAGTTAAAGGATGGGTATGATATATCAATAATTACAACGGGTTTGCCCGTTCATCACTCCCTTTTGTCAGCATTCGAATTGGAAAAAGAGGGCATTTCGGTAGCCGTTTATGATTTCATAGGGATAAAACCATACGATGAGGAGGCGATAATTGACGCCGCAAAGGCAAAGGGGGGCATAATTGTGGTGGAGGACCATGTTATGTGGGGAGGCCTTGGTATGGCAGTTTCCCATTTCTTGGCAAAAGAGGGAATATCTGTGCCTATAAACTTTATAAACATGGGTGATAGTTTTGGCAGGTCGGGTTCTTATAAAGACCTTTACAGATATTACGGGTTTGATAAGGAGGGTATAAAGAAGAAAGTTTTAGAGGTTTTATCCGAAACTGCAAAGGTGCGATAACACCCTATATCAATTCCTCCACTATCTTATCAAAGATGTGCAGAAACTCCTTTTTAACCCTTATTTTCCCTTCAAACTCTTCCAAGAATTCCCCCACTTTATCCATATCACCCAATTCCTCTTTTTTCAGCCCTACCCTTAAACCCAAATAAATTTTTTCAATCCTTTCTTTATAATCGTCCAATGTTTCGTATTCCCTTGGAGGTGGATGATTTTTCATATAAAGGTTTAAAGACGGCAAATTCCTAAACCTTAACTTCCTTTCGGGAATAAAAGATGCCGCGGATGGTCCAAGTCCAAGATATTTTTCCCTCCTCCAATATTTCATATTATGGACACATTCGTATCCCCTTTTGGCAAAGTTTGAAATCTCATACCTTATATAACCCCCATCCTCCAAAATTCCATCCCTTAAAACATAAAATTCCCTTATATCCTCGGGAACATTCAATTTCCCCTTTTTGTACCAGTAATGGTAAAGCGTTTTTTCCTCAATTTGAAGGCTATAAACCGAAATATGTTGAGGTGTTAACCTTAAAACCATATCCAAATCCCTTTCAAATTCCTTTAAGGTTTGTTCTGGATATGCAAATATTATATCCACATTGGTGTTAAAACCCGCATTTAGGGATTTTTCAACCGCTTTTATGCATTCCTCCGGTGTGTGCCACCTCCCCAAAACCCTTAAACCCCTTTCGTTAAAGGTTTGAACCCCTATGCTTATCCTGTTTATTCCCGAAGTTTTCCATAATTCCAAGTTTTCACTATTAACATCTTCCGGATTTGCCTCTATGGTTATTTCCTTAGGACTAACCTTAAAGTTCTTGTATATATTCTCAAACAAGGTATGCAATTGGTGGTGTTTTAACAGGGAAGGCGTTCCACCCCCAAAATAAACCGTATCCACAACCTCCCCCCTATACTCTACCATCTCCCTACAAAGTGCCGATATATATTCATCCCAAATTCCCCCGACCCTCCTATAAAAATCACAATACGGACAAACCTTCCTGCAAAAGGGAATGTGAATATAAATCCCCGTCAAAGAAAAATTAGGGTTATTGTTGCGAATATTCCGAACATTGCGGATAGAACGAAGGCTCCAACATTACCGTATAAGCCAAACAAGAATCCCGCCAGGATATTACCTACAAACAGGGAAATACCCGATAATATGTAATACGAACCGAACGCTGAGCCTTTAAGGTTTTCACCCATAACCTTACCCACATACGCCTTGGGTATGGTATCGTATATACCGTAAAATACTCCAAAAAGGGAAACGGAAAGGAGGAGGGGGAGTCCTTTTATAACCGCGATATCCGAAAGTATCAAAAAGGCTAAGCCCAAAAGCATTAAAACCTTAAAACCCACCTTATCGTAAAAGTATCCCGCAACCAAACTCATAACGGCGTATATCACATTGAAAACAAAGTAGTTTATCGGGAGGATATGTATATCCCCGCCTTTTAGCAGGAAAAAGCCTATGGATATATTACCCATGGAGAGAAAAACCAAGAAAAGTGAGAGTTTTAAAGGTAGAACAAACCTTATGGTGAATTTTGGGGTTTTTGCCTTCCCCACTTCCTTTGCAAGCGTTATGAGTAATACGGCTATAACCGCCGGTATTAATGCAATTGCTATAATATACCTTTCGGAAAACCTACTTATGAGGAATAACAAAAGCAAAGGCCCAAATACTGCTCCCAATGTATCGGAAAACCTATGAATACCAAAGGCAATACCCTGTTTGTCTTTTGGAACGCTTAGGGATAATAGGGCATCCCTCGGACTCGTCCTTATACCCTTACCTATCCTATCCCCAAACCTCCCGAGTATAAACAAAATCGGTAAGTTTGCGAATATATATACACCTTTCGCCATTGTTGATAGGAAATAGCCTACGAATATTAGGGGTTTTGCCTTTGAAAACCTATCGTAAATATTCCCGGAAACGAGTTTTAAAAGGTTTGATGTTAATTCCGCAATAGCCTCCATTATCCCAAAATACTGAACCCCAAAACTTCCAACCATATATGTTAAAATTGGAAATATAGTTTCGCTTGAAAGGTCTTGAAAAAAACTCACAAGGGATAAAACTATTAGGTTTCTCATACCTTCCTAAACTTTGCCATAAAAAACCCCTCGGTTTGCGTTTTGTGTGGGTAAAGCCTCACCGTACCCTTAATTCCACCCCCAACCTCCCCTATGTTTAACCTTATTTCCTCAACCTTTGCCCCGCTCATACTCAAAAACCTATCAACAACTTCCTCGTTTTCCTCATAAGTCAGCGTGCATGTTGAATAAACCAAGGTGCCGCCATCCTTTAACATCTCATAGGCCGCCAAGAGTAGGTTTAACTGGGTTTTTGCCATAACCTTTACCTCAGTTGGTGACCACCACCTTACAACCTCCGGGTTTTTGTGCAGTGTTCCCAAGGATGTGCAGGGGGCATCAACAAGGGCATAATCAAAGTAATCTTTGTAATCCTTTACCAAGTTCTCACCCTTGCTTATGCTTATAACAACATTCAAGCAACCCAACCTTTCAACATTATTAACCGTTGCCTTTGTCCTATCCATACTGTAATCGTTTGCGAGTATAAAACCCTTATTTTCCATTAACATACTTAAAAGCGTGGTTTTTGAACCGGGTGCGGATGCTATATCCAAAACATAGGAGTGTTTTTTGGGATTTAAAATATGTGCTGGAAGCATAGAAGCCAAATCCTGAACATAATAATAACCCAAAAAATGCTCCAAGGTCTTACCTAATTCCGATGGATAGTAATCAACCCTAAAAGCGTAATTTAAAACGGTTTCCTTCAATACAAAGCCTTTACCTTCAAGGCGTTCCCTCAACCTTCCGGGTTCAATTTTCAGGGTATTGGCCCTTATATAAGGCCTTAACTTAAAAGAAGTTATATAATCCAAAAACTCATCAAACTCATCCCCAAGGATTTCTCTAAGGGTTGAAAATAAGGATTTGTTTCCCCTTATGTATTCCGAGAGCATAGAATTTCAACAACCCTCTCCATCTCCATACCCCGCGAACCCTTTACTATCACAATATCCCAATCCCCAGATAGAATATACTCCGCTATATCCTTATGACTTTTGGCGTAAAAGGTTTTAATACCGCAATTTTTCGCCTCATCCAATACAAAACCCGAAAAATCGCCATATCCCGCGACAGCGGAAATCCCGTAAAGGCACATCTTTTTCCCCACCCACCTGTGCCAATACTCCGATTCGTGTCCCAATTCCAACATATCCCCGAATGCAAAAATTATCTTCTTATCCGGATATATGTGATAAACCGATTTTAAAAGCATATCAACGGATAAAGGGTTTGAGTTGTAAGCATCGTTTATAACCAAGAAGTCACCGCATTTAAGCCTTTCCATCCTCATAGGCTCACCCCTGTATTCCCTTAGTATATCCGAAACCTCTTTCAAAGGCAATCCGAAAAGTTTTGAAAAACTCGCAACGGCCAAGGCGTTCTCCGCAAACCCGAAATGCGGATAGGGTATAAAAAACTCCACCCCCTCAAAGTTAAACCTTACCCCATCCTCCGATATATTAAGGTTTTTACCGACAAAATCCCCCTCGGAAAACCCATATGTGTAAAACCTCCCTTCCGGAAAAATGGGGGCCTCCGAATGTATCAAAACCAACCCATCCACATATTCCAAAACGCTATACTCTTCCCTTACGGCGTTTAATGTACTCCCAAAACCCTCTATGTGTTCCGGACCAAGACGGGTGAATATTACATGGTTTGGTATTGAGGATTTTGCCAATTTTTTTATTTCACCTGGGCTGTTTGTACCCAACTCCAAAACCCATAAATCTTCATCTCCGGATGCTTTTATTATCGTTATTGATAGACCCACAAAGTTGTTAAAACTCTTGGGTGAATGTGTTATCTTGTAAAATTCCTTTAAAGTGTGGGCCAACATCCCCTTTGTGGTGGTTTTACCAACAGCACCGAGAACACCGATAACCTCACCTTTAAACCTTTCCCTTTTATACCTCGCCCATCTCAGCAAGGCCTTAATAGTATCATCAACGAGTACATAATTCCCCTTTACGGGTTTCTCCACCAAGGACGCAACCGCACCCTTGTTTAAAGCATCCTCAATAAAATTGTGACCATCAAACCTTAAACCCTTAATGGCCACAAATAAATCCCCTATATCAATATCCCTACTATCCGTGGAAATCCCAGCAAATTCAACATCATATCCCCTAAGACAACCTTTTAAAATTTTTGCCAATTCCGATAACCTCATATTAAAACAAAAACCTCCTTACCCCTTGCCGTAATCTCACCTTTTTTATTGCGAATGTATCCCTAAGCCCGTATTCTTCATTAACAGGCATAACCTTTAAGAATTCCGCGCAGATTTCCCTTCCCAAGAACCTCCTATTAAG
>CAYRSH010000070.1:0-7012 GCA_964426895.1 uncultured bacterium | reverse complement strand
CCTTGGGGTTTTAATACTTCACCCATAAAAGGTATAGCGCATAAGGGGGTAAAGGGGTGAGGTTTTTTATTTTTTTACCGGTATGTAAGGACATTGTAATATCCCCTTCCGTAATTTTTCCTTCTGCAAGCATCAAAACCGCACCGGCCATAAACCTAACCATTTTCCTTAAAAACCTATCCCCTTCAACCTCAAAATAAAAAAGGTTTTCCACCCTTGAAAGCGATATACCATAAATTGTACAAACCCTATTATCCCTCTCATCTGATGAAAACCCGCCGAAATTATGTTTTCCTATAAAAACTTTTAAGGATTTTTCAATTTTTTCAACGGATAGGTCGTAATCTATGAAATAAACCCTGTTCCTCAAAAGGGGATTATAACCCTTTAAAAACACATACCTATAAACCTTTGATTTTGCGGAGAACCTTGCGTGGAAATCCTCATTAACAGTTTCAACCCTTTTAACATAAATATCATCCGGTAGCAGTTTGTTGAGTTTGTATTTTAATTCTCCAACCTCTACCCTTAAACGACCGGAAATCCTAACATTTGCCACATAGTTTAAGGCGTGTACCCCCGCATCCGTTCTCCCGCAACCTATAACTTTAAAGTCTCCATCCACAAAGTTTTTTAAGGCCTTTATTAACTCCCCGGCGACCGTTCTTTTATTCGGTTGAACCTGCCAACCGTAAAAGTATGTACCGTCAAAACTCAGAGTTAATTTAACATTCATACCTCAAAGAAAATATCCGAAAACGCAATGGCAAACGAGGCGTAAAAAACCCCCATAACTACCATTAATCCGAGGAAAACAAACGGATTTTCCGAGGATAAGAACCCGTAAATTCCCAAAAGCAAAGGTATGAGTATAACCATTGAGAAAAATTCCATGTTAACCCTTGCCATTTCCCCTATAATAGAAACAATAGTCGTTAGCATTGATGAAGAAAGCGTCCATACCACCACACCGATGACCTCCTTAAAACCGAAAAAATTATAAATCAAAAAAGATAAAAGCATGATTAAAAAGTTTGCCAAAGACGAAACCACTAAGACAAACGAGTAAGGGAAAAATATCCCTCCTACCCTTCCATATCTCAAAATTATCCTGTTTATAGCCATATCCTCCCAAAAAGCCCTAATAGTATTTGACGATGCAAATACCGTGGCAAAAAAAGAAGAAACCGTAAAACTTAACGGAAAATCGTATCCAATCAAAGACATAAATATCAATACACCTAAACCTAAAACTATTGGTTGAAATGCCCCCCTTCTACCTTTAAACAAAAAGGATATCAAGATTGATTGCCCTTTAACTTACCTATGCCCCCTACCAAGGCCTGCTTTCTTGAAACCTTCACCCTTCCCATTTCATCAATATCTATAACCTTTACCAGGAGTTTGTCCCCTATCTTTACAACTTTACTCAAATCCTTAACGGGTTTAACATCAAATTCGGATATATGTAATAACGCCTCCTTTTTACCTATCCTAACAAACACACCATACTTTTCAATTCTATAAACCTCTCCCATATAAACTTTCCCCACTTCAAGGTCTTGGGCTATTTCGTTTATCATCTGTTTGGCCTTTTCAACATCCTCCCATTTTTCTCCGTAAATAAACACCTTGCCGGTATTATCGTCTATGGTTATTTTGGTATTTGTTTCGTTTATTATTGGCTTTATATTCTTCCCACCAGGTCCTATGATTTCACCTATTTTGTTTATCGGTACGGTAAAAGTTATAACCTTAGGTGCGTATTTGGAGATTTCACTTCTCGGCTTCTCTATAACCTTATACATAAAATCTAAAATTTCAAGTCTGGCCTCTTTTGCCCTTTCAAGGGCATCCTTTATAATCCTTGGCGTTAAACCGTCTATTTTTATATCCAACTGTATTGCGGTTATTCCCTTATCCGTCCCGGCAACTTTAAAGTCCATATCTCCGAAGAAATCCTCCATTCCCTGTATATCCGTTAATAATTTATAATTTTCGCCGGATGTTATTAAACCTATGGATATTCCCGCAACATGCTTTTTTATCGAAACGCCCGCATCCATAAGGGATAGAGAGCCACCGCATACACTCGCCATTGAAGTTGAACCGTTTGAGGACAGTATATCCGAAACCACCCTAATGGTATATGGGAATTCATTCTCTTCGGGTATTAGGGGTTCTAATGCCTTTTCTGCCAAATTCCCATGCCCTATTTCCCTCCTTGAAGGACCCCTAAGGGGTTTAACCTCTCCGGTGGACATGGGGGGAAAGTTGTAGTGTAGCATAAACCTTTTTATCTCCTCCACATCCAATTCCGTCATTATCTGAACATCCTCTTTTGTTCCCAAGGTTGTTGAAACCATTGCAACGGTTTCACCCCTCCCAAATATCGCGCTGCCGTGTACCCTCGGCAAAAAGCCCACTTCCGCAAATAGCGGTCTTATATCCTTCAACCCCCTGCCATCAATCCTTTTATCGTTTTCAAGTATATATTTCCTCATCACCTCGGCTTCGTAATTGTAAAGTATATCGCCTATTTCAACTTCACTATTGGGATATTTTTCGGAAAGTTGGGAAATTATTTCTTCTTTTAATTTATCAAGGGCTTCATTCCTCTCCCCTTTAACCGGGGTTAATAATGCCTCCAAAACCCTATCCTTTGCAAGGTTTATAACATCCTCGTATAACCCCTCTGGATAGGTTAATTTTGTCGGTTCAAACTTTTCCTTCCCGTATTTATCCCTTATCTCCTCTTGCAGGTTTATTATGAGTTCAATATAAGGGGCTGCAAAATCCAAAGCGTCCAAAATTAGATTTTCGGATACCTCCCTGCCCCCGAATTCTATCATATGGAACTTTCCGGGTGTCCCGGCTATAAGGAGGTCAAACCCACCTTCCTCCGCCTCTTCATTCGTTGGGAATGCTATGAATTTTCCATCCTTGTATCCTATCCTTAACACCCCTATGGGCCCGTTAAACGGGATTTCCGAGATGGTTAAGGCCGCGCTCGCCGCTATCGCGCCGAGGAAATTCCCTTCAAACTCCATATCGTATGATATAAGAAAAACTTCTAACTCCACATCGTCTATCATCCCCTTGGGAAACAATGGCCTTAAAGACCTATCAATTGCCCTTCCATAGATGATTTCCTTATCCCTCGGTTTTCCTTCTCTTTTAAAGAAACTTCCGGGTATTTTTCCGGCTGCAAAGGCCTCTTCCCTATATTCAACAAGTAGAGGTAAAAAGTCCCTTTTGTTTTTGGGGTCGGCTTTTTTGTAAGTTGCAGCCGCCAAAACCACCGTCTCGCCCATACCAACCATCACCGCCCCGGCTGCCTGTTTAACCCACTTATCAACGACCGTTATAGTTAGTTTTCTACCGCCTATATCTAAGGTGTATTTATCCATAACTTACTTCACATCCCTGAGACCTAATTCCTTTATAACCTGAACATACCTCCTGTAATCCGTGCGCTTTAAATACCTCATGAGCTTCTTCCTCTTTTCTACCAATTTTAAAAGCCCATACCTTGAATGCACATCCTTTTTATGCTTCTTAACATGCTCGGTTAGGTGATTTATCCTCTGGGTTAATAATGCTATTTGCACCTCCGGGGAGCCCGTATCCTTTTCGTGCCTCATAAACCTTTCCGCTACTACTTTCTTTTCTTCCCTTAGCATAAGCGGTTATTATAAACCCGAAAAGGAATCCCAACAGGGTAAACCTTTCAACTTTAAAATATTCACAATGGCAGGGCATAGTAAATGGGCTCAGATAAAACACAAAAAGGCCAAGATGGATGCAAAGAGGAGTAAAATTTTTAACAAATTGATAAGGGAAATTCAAGTAGCCGCAAGACTCGGAGGGGGAGATCCGGATTTAAATCCGAGGTTAAGATTGGCCATAGAAAAGGCCAAAGAGGCCAATATGCCCTGGGAAAATATAGAAAGGGCTATAAAGAGGGGAACGGGTGAGCTTGAAGGTACCCAATACGAAGAGGTCATTTACGAGGGTTATGGACCCGGAGGTGTTGCATTTATGATAAAGGCTTTAACGGATAGTAGGAACAGAACGACGAGTGAAATAAGACATATATTTTCAAAGTTTGGGGGCCATTTAGCGGGTCCGGGAAGCGTTGCATGGCAGTTCGTGGAAAAAGGGGTTATATATGTTGATGGTAATGTTGAAGAGGATAAAATACTTGAAGTTGCTTTGGAAGGCGGTGCGGAAGATGTTAAAAGGGAAGGGAACACATGGGTTATATACACATCCGCGGAAAACTTTTCGGCTGTTAAAGAAAGCATAACAAAAAGTGGGATACCCATAAGCAACGCCCACATAACGATGATACCCCAAAATACGGTTAGGGTTGAAGGGAAGAATGCGGAAACCATAATAAAACTCTTCCAATCCTTGGAAGAACACGACGATGTTCAAGAGGTTTATTCAAACTTTGATATACCAGAAGAAATATTGGAACAGATGGAAGTCTAATGAGGGTTATGGGCTTAGATCCATCGCTTAGGGCTACGGGGTGGATAGTGATAGATACGGATGAGTTAAAGGCTTTGGGTTGGGGTATTATAAAGACAAAGGGGAACTTGAAGCAGAGCCTTGTGAAGATAAGGGATGATTTAAGGGATGTTATTAAAGAGTTCTCTCCGGATAAGGCCGTTATGGAGGCTATAATATATCACAGAAACCCAAAAATAGCCATAATGTTGGGTGCGGTTAGAGGGGTTATCCTTTTAACCTTGGAGGATTTGGGGATTGAGGTTGTAGAATTACAACCCACAAAGATAAAACTGGGAACCACCAGGTATGGATTGGCGAGTAAAGAACAGGTGGCAAATGTGTTAAGAAATGTGTTTTCTTTACCCGAGGTGGAGGACCACATAACCGATGCCCTTGCTGCGGCATATTACCTTGTAAGGTGAGAAATGATAAGGGGTTTAAAAGGTAAAGTTTTTAAAGTTTTGGAGGATTCACTTTTAATAGATACACCCGGAGGGGTTATATACCAGGTGAAGGCCCCATACCCTTACCTTTCAAAGTTATCCGAAGGTGACGAGGTTTTGATGCATATATATACGAATTTTTCACAAAACGGTATAGAGTTATACGGGTTTGAAAACGAGGAACAATTAAAAGTCTTTCAGATTCTCCTTGAAATTCCCGGTATAGGTCCGGTTATGGCACTCAGAATACTGTCGGATATATCTATAAAAGAACTATTTGAAGCCGTTAAAACAGGTAATGTCAGTGTTCTTAAAAGGGTTAAGGGTCTTGGGACAAAGAAGGCGGAGATAATAATTTTTGCGTTAAGGGATGTAATGTGGGATGAGAGGTTTGAAGGGCAGGATAACGAAGCCATTTCAGAATCGTTGCAGGCACTCGTGTCCTTGGGCTTGGATTACACCCTTGCAAAGAAATTGGTATCGGAAGCGGTGAAAAGAGGGGCAAAGACATCGGAGGAAATAATTAAATTCGCCCTTCAAAGGAAAAACGAGCATTTTTAAGAATTTGCCAATATTCTTGGCAAAACCCATATATACAAAAAACCACCTTATAATATATTCTTATGATCGCCATAATAATTGCGCAAGGTTGCGTAAATATTTATGGGGTTAATAGGTTGACTAACTATTCGGGCCATGACTATTGGGGTGCAGATGGTTCCTTAATATTATCTTCTTTCTTCAATGAAAGGACACCCCAAAGCCTGTACATAGTAGGTGATACGGTGCATATCTTATGGGCAAGGGCAGGTGGAGGGGATAGGTATAACAGGTCAAGGGATAGGGGCGCAACATGGGACTGGTGTACGGGTTCGGATTGTCATGGTGTGCAGGTACTAAATTATTCTTGGGAATCCTCTATCGTTGCCCAATATTCAAAAGTTCATGCGATAGCATACTGTTGGAATTGCTCCCCCTCTTCATGGGTTCCGTATAACAGGTCATTGAATAACGGAACCAGTTGGGATTATCCGTCATCGGGTCAAAATATATTTGCCGCTTCCGAGTATGGGCTGGGGGCGAGAAGCTTGGATTCCCCGTCTATGGATGCCACTCAAAGTGGCGATACCGTACTGCTGGTTGTTGATGCCTATTCCCAAGGCATTAGGGTTAAGAGGACATTTGACGGTGGAACCACTTGGGGTCCTACGGGGGGAATACTCGTGGCAACGCCTTCATCTTCCGGAGAAAGGCATCCACAAATAGCGTACAATAATGCCGGTAAATTTTATGTTTGTTATACGGATTTTCCCTATGTTATGGTAACGCACACTTCGGACTACGGGACCACTTGGAGTGCCCCTTATCCCCTCGATACATTAGCCGTTGATTTGGTTTTTAACTCTTGTCATATATCCGCGGATGGGAATTTTGTAAGCGTTGTATGGTTTGATAGAAAAGGGAATGCTGTAAATGTGTATTATAGGGAATCCGTGGATGGAGGGCTCACATGGAGGCCAAAGGTAAATATTACGGGTTTAACCACATCAGGTGATACCGCCGCGGGTGCAACCGTTGTAAATCACGGATATATTACATACATAACATGGTTTGAACTTTCATCAAGGAGTGCTGGGAACTTTGAGATTATGGAGGTTTGCAAGCCCCATCCGGACTCCTCTTGGTATCCCATTCAGAGGATAACATTCACATCCGGTAGGTCTTTGTGGCCTATGGTTGCGTATAATTGGGTTGGGAAATGGGGAATAATATGTTGGCAGGATAACACACCGGGAAATTACGAAGTTTATTGCTCAACATTTGAACCCTTGCTTGGAGATACAACACTTGGTTATAAAGAAAATCCGTTAAAAGAAAACCCATTTACCATAAAGGGTAAATCGTTAATCCTAAACGGGAAATATGCGGTTTTTAATGTTGATGGTAGATTAAACACAAAGGGGGAAGGTGGTAGTTTAAAGTTAAGCAAAGGTATATACTTCATACGGATGAACGACAAGACATATAAAGTGGTTATAAAGTAGAAGGAT
>CAYRSH010000069.1:0-7283 GCA_964426895.1 uncultured bacterium | reverse complement strand
CCAAGAAAGGGTTTTGCCCTCAAAACCCGAACCGTCAAACCTGTAATAACTATAATAAAGGCCTTCTTCTTTTCTCAATATAATTATGGACACATAGGTTGATACATCATCAAAAATTTGAAAATGATCAAAATCATAAACCTCTGTATAATATCCCATTTTCCTTAAAAAGTTTCTAAACGGCTCCCCCGCCCTTGACCACAACCATGAATTGGGTATTATAAATGCCAAATACCCTTTATTATTTAAAATTTTTAATGACTTCTCAATAAATGCATAAAATATATCGGTATCTCCCCTACAAAGTTTAAAATTTTTAAACAGAAATTCCTTATATCCATCGGGTATGTTTTGTATCCTTATGTATGGGGGGTTTGATATTATTAAGTCATATCCGAAACCCTTAAATTCTTTTAGGAAATCGGCATAGAAGAATTTAACATTTGGATTATCGTGAAATTTTCTTTTAGTAATTTCCAAAGCCTCTCTATCTATATCAACACAATGTATTTCATATCTTTTGCCTTTTAACCTATTCACCAAAACCTCCAAAAAAATACCCTCACCACAAGCGGGTTCAAGTATTCTTAAATGGGGATGGTTTAAATTCACCTTGTCAAGCATAAATTCCACTATTTCCCTTGGAGTCCAAACTTGACCAAGGGATTTATATTTTGGCATGATTATACGGGAATTTTAAAGTTGTAAGGTTTTCCGTAGAAATACCCTTATTCTTCAAGTAGCCACCACCAGTGCTTTTGACGGTCGGGATAAACTTTATGATACCAACGAAACTCCTCGCATAGAGCCTCCTTCTGCCAATCTTCCAATTCCGCCAACTTCTCAATCAAGACCGCCCTCAACTCCGCCTCAACCTCAGCGGACATGCGGTGGCCTTCTTCTATAAATTCGGAGATTTCTTCAAGTGTGGGGGAGACCCACACATCCGGAAAACGATAAAGCTCGTCTTTAATACCGTACTTATCTGAGATATATTTTCCCATACCGTTATTTTAAGGTTGATTAAGGTTTTAAAAGCACTTTCAAAACCCTATCCTTAACCTTTACAAAGAACACACCCCTTTTGGAAAACACCCCCTTTCTCTTAAAAACCCTCCTACCCAAAACATCGTATATAACCCCTTCGCATTCCATAACCACCTTATCCCTTTCAACGGATATACACCCCTTTGTATCCGTTATTTCCGATACATTTACTGTTCCAACATTTAAATAATTTCTACGGCTTAAATCTCCACCCGAATAATACCAATAACCCCAAATTGTCCCCTCACCCAACTCGTAAAGGGTTATTTTCCAAGAGTTTGCCAAAAGTAGATAAACTTTCCCCCCATTCTCAAACAGTTGGTATGACCTACCCGTTAATACATTGTTTCCAAAGGGCGAGTTTGATACAATCTTCCCCAAACTGTCAAAGGTAAAGAATCCCCCATCTCCCGGGGCAAAAATATAAGTTTCCCTTCCGTTTATAAATGCGGATAAAGGTTCGTTGTAAAAGGCCAATGTCCAGTATTGGTTTGTATAATTCCCGTTTATATACCCTTTATCGGTGAGCGATATTGCGGGTTCTCCCCTCGGCGTTAAAGACATATATCCATCGGTTTCTCCGATATAAATCGTTGTATCATCCGGATAAATGTATAGATAGGCGTTTAGTAAAACAAAAACCATGGAATTTGTCGAAACAACCTGACGGGTTTGGTTGTAAAAGGTTTTTAAATGATAAACGCTATCGTTATAAATCCCGTAAAGGTTTTTGGGAGTTGTTATGAACATTTCTCCATTTTGCTTTATGGAAAAAGATGTTATTAAACCCGTATCGGAAAATACGGTATCGCATTTGGTCGTATCACACCTTAAAAGGTTGTTTCCAGAATTTATATAAAACTTACCGTTAAAATAAGCAACCTGTGTTTGGGTGGGGATAACGGTTATATCAAAAACCTTTAAGGCGTTTAAGGAAGTATCGTAAATCCCAAATTTTCCGTTGGATGAAACTATACCCAATAGGCCATTCCCATAAGATATATTATCCCAAACATCACCCGATAAGTTTGCACTGTCCAAAACGCCACCGTTTAAGTTAAGTTTATAAATTTTAGAGTTTGCAGTGGCATAGATATGCCCGTTTATAAAAACTGGGGATGTTTGCCCTGCATCTTTTAAGGTAATCTCCCAAACCTTTCTCGAGGGATTTTTCGCCTCCACCCATACGGGTCTTGAAAGGTTAAACCCCCTAACCCTTGATATTCCTAAAAACCCAGAAATGTTATTTATCTCAAAAGTCCCCGTTATGGGTTGTAAAGTTAAAAGTCGTAATGTTTTCTTGTCATATGTGTGAAAAATCATAAAAGTATCGCCCGAAGTTATCCTTATTCCGTTTTGGGTAGGGGTGAAGGAAACAACGGGTGTATCCACGGGTATTGGCAATATTGTATCCACATAGGACCTATAATAAAAGAAAACCGTATCTGCTGAAATAACATTATACGACTCTCCCCGCAATATATAGGGATTTCCGTTTATGAAAAATGTATCCGTTTGCACACTGTGGGGATTTGTTATCCATGTTCCAAAGGGAGATAAAAATACGAGAGGTTTGGAGTTTATAAAATAAACCCGTAAAGTTTCGGAGTTTATAACCAAAAATGTATCCCCTTCAAACGGCGAATACGCATTAAAACGGATGTTTATTTTACCCTTAGGTGGTATATAGGCCACAAATATGGTATCCTTTAAGGAGGAAATTACAACAGTATCGTTGAATGGGGCATTCCCGTTGTTTTCTATATACAGGGTTAATTCCGCCGTATCCCCCACGCTTAAAACACCTTTGTTTAAATAAAACTTTAATTTATAACCGGTTAAAACGGCGGAGGTCTCTGCGGTATAATGATTGGGTTTGTATGCATATATTTTAAGATTATTCGGGAAGTTTGCCGTTATGGATTTTACGGAACCATCGGAAATATAAGAGGTAACCCCTTCAACCAAAACCCTACAACCGGAATCGCAATTCACATATAATGTTCCATATGTTGAACTCGGAAAGGTTGAAGAGAAATTAAGGGTAGAGGGATTATTATACCAAAGGTATAAAGATGGGTCTCCGTAAAGGACATAACCAAAAATAAGGTATCTGTAAATGTTGTTTGATGTGGCTAAGGGTATAAAGTATGCCAAGGATTCGTAAAACGCCTCTCCAAGACTCTTACCCGAAAATACGGAATCTATAAATGCTTTATCCACCGTGGATGAAAATGTTGGAGCGTTTAACCTGCTGGTAGCCCTTACCCCTATGACCCCGGAATTGGAGTTATTAAAAATAAACTTTACCAGAGAAGGTTTATCCAACGCACCGTTATTGCAATCAATTATGTTTAAAAACACCGGTTTGTTAATATTTTGAGATGTTGCAGAACTTATGGTGTAATACCCCCTACCGAGTAAGAAATGCTGGAAATTTCCATGAACCACAACTGTGGTAAAGAAATGGGTGTCAAGGGAATCCATAAAGGAGTTTATGTCTATCCTTGAAAGGGTATCAAGGGTCATGGTTGGTGGTAGGCCTTGGAACATGTAATTTACCGCATCCATACCCTCGTTTGAGCCTCCGGAAAACAAATCGTATCCTAAGGCAAAAACCTTTAAATACCTCGGCGAAAAGTTTAAATATTCTTCAAGCATGTTAATATACCTATCAAAAACATACTCGTCGTTTGTGGGGATTCTACCAACATAAACATCCGCAAATAAGTCAAGGCTGTCGGAAACCTCCCCAAAAATACCGTTCCCGTTTAAATCCCAATCCCCATCCAAATCCGCATAGTAAAGGTCTGTGGGAATTTCGTTACCGTATTGGAAATATGCGTATAACTTTGCATACCTTACGGGTATAACATCGTTGTCGCCCACCAACAAAATCCATTTTACGCCGAATTGTGAGTAATAATACTTTATCATTTCCCTAATCCTTTCGGCCAAATCCCTACCCCGGAATTCATTAGCCTCTGAGACCTTCTTTGCTATAACACTTATAGCCTGTTTCTTCTTAAAGTTTATAAACCTTTCAACCGAACCACCCAAGAAGTTATCCGGGTATATCAAAAGCAAATCGTAATCCGCTTGCGAGGTATAACTACCCTCATTTATGCCTTTAACCCTACTTAAAGGTTCCACATCAAGTTTTACCCTCCTTGAAAATAGAAGGACATTCCTTTCGGAAATATATTTAAAGGCCGATATTACAACAAAAACCCTACCCTTGGAATACCTCCAAGAAATAACACCAAAACCACCATACTCTCCGGCATAGTTCGGCTTAAACTTATCATAAGGCATTTCTCTACCGTCTGCGTACAAAAACCCTTGGGATGGATATAAGGTTTTGTTTAAAAGGAATGTATCAACATCCAAAACGGTTAATTCAACGCTTTTTACCGGAAAACCTGTATTTATTTCCAAGACGATATAAGGTAAGAAGGGTTCTCCGGAGATATAATTATATATTCCACCTTCAACGACGGGATATACATAAAAACCAACATCTTTAAATGTTGGGTTCGGAAGGGTAATGTAAAAGGGGACTATCATCTCTTCCTTATCAACTCATCAAATGAATACCTCCCCGCACCCGAGAACACGAGAAAAATATATATTACAAAGTATAACAAGGCCTTTTCGTAAGTTGGAAAATCCGCACCCCTTATGAATATAAGGAAAAACAGGGCTACGAGCATGTTTATGGAGGATATAAGTGAGGATACCCGGGTGAAGATACCGAATAAAATAAACACCTGAAATAGGGTTTCCGCCGCTATGGAGAGGTATGCCAATATTGGGGATAGGGGGCCGGTGTGAAAGGCCATTTCAACAAGGTTTATATGGGATTGCGGGTTTAAAATCTTCGGAACCCCATGTCCCAAAATCATCAAAAGGGATACAACAACCCTTAAAAACAGCAAACCAAAATCCAACATTCGTAATATTATAAGGCCGTTATGCTTTCCGGGATGTTTTTTGCCAACTTTTCTACGGTGTTTTCTGTTAAAAACCTTTTAAACCTTTCCCTTATGGGCTAAATTTCCTTATGAAAGGGGCAGGGTTGAGAGGAATTACATTGCTCCAAACCAAAAACGCGTTTGTCATACTGTCCCGTATTCTCCAAAACCTCAACGATTTTCCATAAGGTAAGTTTATTGGGCGGAATTTTGAAATCAAATTCCCCACTTTACCCTTTTGGGATCTTAAAATCCCCTTCTTTACCAACTGGTTGAGTATCAATCCTATGTAGGGTTTCCTAAACCTTTCCGGCAAGTCTTCAAGCCTAACATATCCCCTTATTATATTTCTTCCCCGCTTATAAACCTGAACGGGGTGGAATATACGAAATCCTCGGGAATCTGTAAGGGCTTCTTTCTACCCTTTACTATTTCCAATGCCGTTGGAAGCCTTTCGGATATGTTCTCCTTAACAAGGCTTATCTTTAAGCCCTTACACCTGTAAAAGACCTCTTCGTTTGATGTAAATATCTCGTAATCGGAAAAGTTTTTTATTATGTAATCGCAAACTGGATATAAGTCAAAGTTTTTAACCCCGTAAAACGGGACGGGTAGGTATATAGCCCTTTCAGTACCCAAGGCCAAAAACTCTCTTAAAAGGTTTTCCCCCCTTTCCGGACCAAATCCCAGAACTACATTAACCCCTTCGGCTGCGAAAAAGGGAGATTTATTTTTTACTTTGAACTTTTCATCCCTTATGTAAAAGTCCCCCCTACTCTTTGACAAACCTATAACCTCATCCTCGTAAAGGATTTCCAATATTGCCAATTTCATATATGCTCAAAGAAGCCTTTACCGGTCTTCTTACCAAGCCACCCCGCGTCTATGTATTTCTTCAAAAGATAAGATGGGTGAAACCTCGAACCGTACTTCTTCTCGTATTCTAAACCCATCTTCAAAACCTCATCAAGGCCGATTATATCCGCATACATTAAGGGGCCACCCCCCTTTGCCTGCGGGAATCCCGTACCCGCAAGCATGCCGAGGTCTATATCCCTTGGAGATGCAACCCTTTCCTGTAATGTGAGTATGGCCTCGTTTATCATTGCTATCATAAGTCTGTTGTAATCAAACCCTTCCCTCTTTTGTATTCCGAGTTCCTTCCTCAACTTTTCCGCAATTTCCTCTATAGGCCTTACACCCTTTCCGTAATCGTATACACCCGCTCCCGCCTTTTTTCCAAACCTCCCTTCCTTTGTTATCTCGTCCAAAATGGGAGCAGGCCTCATCCTCTCACCATAACCCTCATAAAGTATATGTGCAACCTTTACGCCCACATCAACGCCTAACTCGTCTATGAGTGTAAAGGGACCCATTGGCCAACCGAATTCCCTCGCGGCCGCATCTATTTCTTCGGCCGTAGCCTCCCCTTCAAGTAAAGCCCAAGCCGCCTCGTTCATATAGGCCATCAAAATTCTATTCACCAAAAAGCCCGGGCATTCCTCAACCCTAATTGGTAGTTTTGATAAGGATTCCGAAAACTCTATTACGGTTTGTACGGTTTCTTCCGATGTTTGCAATGCCGGTATAACCTCCACGAGTTTCATAACGGGTGCTGGGAAGAAGAAGTGCATACCTATAACCTTATCGGGCCTCTTCGTGGCTGCGGCCATTGCCGTTATTGATAAGGCGGAGGTGTTGGTTGCAAGGATGGTATGCTCTGGGACATAGTTTTCCAACTCCTGAAAAACCTTTATCTTCACATCAAGGTCTTCAAAAACGGCCTCTATAACGATATCAACATCGGAAAAGGGTTCGTAAGAATCCGTCACCTCAACTAAGGCGAGCCTCCTTTCGGCCTCGTCTTCCGTAATCTTTCCCTTTTTAACCCTGCCTTCATAAAGGGATTTTATGGTTTCATAAGCCTTTTGAGCCCTTTCCTTATCAACCTCCTTTAATACCACGGGTATCCCGGAGAAAGATATTACATAAGCAATTCCGGAACCCATAGTTCCTCCGCCAACTACACCCGCTTTATAAATGTACGCCATAGTAAGGTATTCTATGCGTGTTTTATTTCCATTTCCAAAATTCCCCACAAATATAATTCACATTCGTGGAGAGGTTCATAAACGGGTATCTTGATGATATATCGGAGATTACAAGAAGGGGGGATGCCCGTGAGGAGAGTTATTACGCAGCATTAAAGGAAAGGTAGGCGGTTGGAAGACCCAATTAGGTATATTAACATCGCAAAAGCCA
>CAYRSH010000068.1:0-7682 GCA_964426895.1 uncultured bacterium | reverse complement strand
CCACACACTTGAAACGATATAAAACTGCTAATTACTTAACTTACAAAAACGACAAATTTTTCTCTGGTATTCGGTAGATAGCATGGTGGGGGTTTGGTTTAAGGTAAGACGGATTTTCTAATCCCGTTTTGGGTTCATGGGTGTATTACTCTGTGCTTTATACAGCCACATAGTGAGACAAGAGACACGGAAACTTACGAAAAAACCCCCTCTACAAAAACCGAAACATCGCCAAGGGTTATAACCTTTGGTTTTATTTTTGGATAAACCAAAATAGCCCTATTAACACCCAAAACTTTCGCATATGTAAAAGCCTGATAAACATCCGAGCGTTGAACCTTTGTTTTGTATTTGGCATCCAAAGGCGTATTATTCCCTAAGACATAATCAGGTCTTATCAGTTTATCGCCTTTATACCTTTTTCCCTTATAAACCTCACCGACAAATTCCTCAAATAAAAGGGGTGTGTTTATTAAAAATCCGGAATATCCATAACCAAAAACCCCGATAGAAATCAAATAAGCCAAAAGCCAGAGTTTCTTGTTTTCGGAATCATTCAAGTATTTGACCTTGAAAAACTCGGGCTGAACCTTCATATATTCATCAGCCTTAAATCCCAAGAGGTGGAGTATATAGTTTAAGTATAAAACCTCTTCGGGCAAACCCAAACTGTGTTTCTTTGCCGGGATTTCAAAAACCTTATAAACCTTATACCTTTCAAGCATTATCTTCCCCACACCCCTTTTATTTTCCTTCATCGTATAGCCCCTAACATTCTCCACGAATTCCCCATAAAGCCTTAAAAACTCACCTTTTATTTCATCCTTAACACCGTCAAAACCCCCAAAACCCTTTATGTTATATAACTTTTTAAGCATTTCGTATATCACCTCCCAACCCCACCTCGGCAAAACCTCATAATCGTATATTTTACCCGCACCCCTTACTTGATAAACATTTTTGCCGGCTTTCCTAAAAGCCCATTTTAAATATTTTGGAGGGTTTTCCGGAAGTTTTATATATGAAAACTCTTTAACCCTCTTCACCTCTTTATAAACTTGAAAACCTTACTCCCAACCTTAACCATATACACACCCTTTGGCAAACTCAGAGGGATTTCCCTATCGCCATCAACATAAACGCTTAAAGCCTTCCTACCGCTTATGGAATAAACCGACAACCAAACGCCTTTTAATCCCATAACCTTTATACCGCCCTTTGTGAATACCACATCAAACCTTTTAATCGTTTTATCCTCCTTAACCGATATTAAAACGGGTTCATCCGGAAGGGAATCTATTGGGGAATTCGTAGCCCACCTGTTATAAAAGGGCATGCCCCATATAACCTTACCCCCGTATATCCTCCAAGAGTAAAGTTTGTTGGCCTCCGTTGGGGCGAATATATATAAGTATCCGTTGTATGTGGTGGCACTTGGGGTTGAAAATACGACATTGTTCCTAAAACGGTTGTGGTCTGAAAGGTCTATTGGAAAACCGTAAAGGTCCCTCCTTATGTTTGAATATGCGTGTAAATAACTCCTCGCATCGGATATTAAAACCTCCCCCTTTCCATCGCCGTCAATATCAACGGTTGTTGCCATCCTCCCCCTTAAAGAGGCATCCTCGGAAAATGTGTCTATTGCCACAAACTGCGTATCTATGGAATAAACCTTTGTGTAAGGGGAGGCTTCGCTGTACATAACTATATCGCTTTTATCATCGCCATCAAAATCAACGGGAATACATATACCGTTCGGATTATACGCGCTTGAATCAACTGTTATTATTCCATCGGAAAAGGATACAAGGGTATTCCTATGCCCGCATGTCAATATTTCCGGAACGCTATCCCTCACAAAATCCCAAATCACAAGCCACCTTGAAATCCTAACGCTTAAAGGATAACCCGAAATATCGTTGAGGCTCTGGTCAAGTATGCGCAAATAATCCCCCGCTTTAACCACTATCTCCCAATTCCCATCGTTGTCAAAATCATAAGTTGCGGGTGGGGATACAAGTAGCGGATCACCTACGCTATCAAGTTTGTAATTTAAAAGGGTTCCAAAACCGTTATAAAGTAGTACGCTGCCCTTTTTGGTTATCAATACAATCCTTATATCCGTTCCGGCCTTCGTTAGCATTAAATACATTGGTGTTGGGGTTGAATCCGGTCTTCCGGGAAAATACGGGTAATCAACACTCCAAACCACATTTCCGTTTGAACCGTTTAAAGCGTATAATTTAAATGTTGTAGCAACAACCACTTCAAGTTTTCCATCGGAGTTTACATCACCTATAACCGGAAATGTTTCAACCCAACTACCCAAATCCGTTTGCCATATCGTTGAGCCGTCCAACCTCAAAGCATAAACCCTATTAAATGCCGAAGCGCTCACAAATTCCGGCTCAGCCGTATTGGTTAAAAGCTGTCCGAATATAGGCCCCGAAAGTTTGCTATACCTCGGAATGGATGAGAAGTATATGTATTCTATGTCTTTTACAAACCATAGGTTGGGGTTTGGCCTTTCTTCAACGGAAAACACCGTATCACCCTCTATACCATCCTGAACAACGGAAACCGAAAACCTCCTTTTAACAAAATTGTTATCAACATACATAAAGTTTGAGCCCGTCAATGTATCAAGGTTTGCGGGATTCCCATCAACAAAAACCCTCCAAGAATACCTTTTTGTTGAATCGCCCGAATACCTCCACCTGAGTATAACACCGTTATTAACGGGTTCGGAGGAAAAACCGGAAATAATAACCCTTGGGGTGTCTATCCTTATCCTATAATCTCCATAATATACGGAACCGGCATATAGTTTTAACCTTATCCATTGGCCATAAGGGAAAGTGCCATGTAAATAGTAGTTTAAAGTGTAGTTTGAAAACCTCCCGGGTGCAAGTCTTGGCAAAACATTCCCACCTACGGGGTTTAAAGACGAACTATCAACCACAACCCTAACATTAAACGCCGTATCACTTCCGGAGTTTGAAACCTCAAACATCAAGAGCAATGTATCCGAATAGTACCTCCATTTTGCGGAGTGGAATACGAGCCTTGGCGCCCCTATCCATATAAAGGCGGAATCCACATATCCACCCATAAAAACCTTTAATTTTGAGAACTTGTTTCCCGAGGAAAAGGGAGACCTTACAACCGTCCAAACAAAAGGGGTTGAACCCCTCGGTGGGATGCTTGCGGGGGAAGGGGTTGATATTGGCATTAGGTCGGATGATGTTAAAATGGGGGAAACGGTTGTTGTGGAGGAACCGAGATTCTTTATCCAAACGGTTAGATTTGCCGTATCGTTGGGAGATGATAGATATACAGAGTCTATAACGAGGTAATATCCGTTGTAGTTTGCGGAAACTTCCCCGAGATACACCAAACTACCCGGGTGCCAAACGCCCCAATTAAGCGTGTCCGTTCTCTTAACACTAAATGATACCCTTCCGGAAAAGTCCGTAAATCCGTATGCTACAACCCCCCTTTTATCGGAAAGGGAAACCTTAACAAAGGGTTTGGGTGATAAGCTTACCGAATCAACGATATTAAAGGTGATTATCGTATCGCTTATGGTATAACTTATCCCGAGTTTTTGTCTGTTATCGTTGAAAACCCTAACAAACGGGTCTCCGATAATATTGTAAGCCATCAGTAAATACCTGTAAAGGGTGGAATATTGCGAAACATATGAATACGCAACCTTTCCATAATTCACAACCAAACCTATATATGGGAAACCCGCAAATGTGTTTATTGAGTCGTATATTACCCCCCATATACTCGATGCGGATAACCCAAAGTCGGCTTTGGTTGCACCTATGGAAGCCACGGCCTTACCCCTCTTAACCGCTTCCAATCCTATGGAGTTTGAAAACGGGTCGTTTATAAAACATCCAACCCATCCCGCTATGAATTTAAAGCCCGACAGTTCGTTTATCCTCCTGTAATCAAGGGCGTCATAGGCGGAAAGGGAGTTTCTCGTCATTATAACTTTATGGTTTGAGTGACCTATACCGAAGAGCATTACGGGTTTAAAGTTGTTTAGTGTATCCCTTACGGCCGCCGATGGATGCTCGCAAATTATTCTCTTCTGGGATGAAGGTATTCTCGTTAATCTGTTTGCCAAATCCATTGCCAACAAACAACCGTCCGCACTATCCGGATCTGCGGTATCTCCCCAAAGATTTGAACCCATAAAGGCAAATTTCGGGACTTCAAAGTTGTTATTGGTTTCGTATTCTATCAGGGAGTTTATGTAATTATCAACCTCCTCGGGAAGGTCAAAGGGTAACCTTCCAACTATTATATCCGGAAAGAGGTCTGCAAAAATGTCCCCCTCATCGCCATCCCATTCGTCGTTGTTCAAGTTCCAATCACCGTCCAATGCGGAGTAGTAATAATCCGTAAGTAAAAAGTTCCGGAAAGATTGTCCATAAGGGTCGGCAAGGGTATCGTAAAACAAGGTTATATTAGTCCTTAAAGGGGGTATCCTCTGGGCGTCCGCCCCTATGAGTAGTGCGGAAAGCCCAAAGTTTTCATACATATACCTCAAAAAGTTCCTTATTCTCTCGGGTATTGAGTTTCCGGGGAAATGGGAAACAACCCATTCAAAGGTAAAAACCTCCGTTTTTATACCCATTGAGTTGCGGAATTCCGCCAACCTAAGCCAATTGGGTTTTAAACTCTCGGTTGTTAGTATTACGAAATCCACCCTATCCTGCGGTATAAAGCTAAAAGTTGAGTATTCGTTTATCCCCAAGGCCTTAAATGTTCCCGCCCATATCTCGGGGTTTGAGTATTTCGGCTTTGAAAACCCCTTTGTATTTCCACCTTTTATAACCTCAAAATCAACCTCTTCGTTCAGGAAAACCCTACCGTTTTTTATCTGAATTGCGCTAACCACTATAAACGCTATGTTATGCCCCCTAAAAAACCCCTGATTTCCCACAAATACAACATCCTTAGGGTATATATCTGGGACAAAGGTTTTTATGGGTTTGGCGTTAGGGGTATCTATGGGAAGTGCGAAGGTAATCTTATAGTTTATAGGCCTTTGTTTTAAAGATTTTATCTTTATACCCTCAACCCTTTCGTCCGGGTTTAAATGGACGATTATAACCTTAAAGGGAATTTCCGGAAACCCCGCATAGTTTGAAAACTTCGGTAAATTATCAACATTTTTAAAAGAAACCGTAAAAGCGGTTAAGAACAACATCCCACAATTATAAGGTTGAAATCACATTTCCACCACTTTCCATTCAACTTCCTTTGGTATTGGGTTTTCGTCCGCATAACCGAGGTTTAAGGCAAAGGCTATGTTTAGTTCCCTCTCACCCAAAAATTCCAACATTTCCTTTTCAACGGTTATATTGGAAAATGTAAAACTCCCAGTGTCAAGGCCGTTTTTCTTCGCCACAAGCATTATTATTTGCGATATCATCCACGAAACTTTAAAGTTATAAACCCTATCCTCCGGCCAGTTTTTATCCATCCAGTCGTAAAGTTTGGTTAAACCTATAAGGGTTATAGGTGCCCCTCCTAAATCCTTTAAGAATTCTTTCATAAGGTTTTCAAGGTAAGGCTTTACTTCTTCCGGTGCGATTTTACCGAGTATCGCCAAATCCTTTACGGCCGAATAGTTCAACCTCATAACCTTCACGGCCTCCTCCCTCGCGTTGCCATAAAGGACATAAAGTTTAAAGGGTATCGGATAATAACTCAAAACATCCCTTATGGCGGAGTATATCTCATCCAAAACCTTCCTATCCGGCATATCCTTTTTATATTTCCTTATGGTTCTCCTGATTTTTATGAAATCCAATACCATACTCACCCCCTTTCTACGATTTCAACATTTACATCTTGTGCCTTTAATTCCCTTTCCGGATAACCCACAAAGGCAACCGCGGAGAGTTCCCATGTTGTGTTCGGCAATCCTGAAAGTTTAAACGCCTCGTTATAAAATTCCATTTGTGGATTTATGTCTATAAAACATCCCAAACCCATACTCTCGCATTGAACCGCCAAATTAACGGCCTGAGCAACACCCGAAGCCAAGTTCACTAAGTGGTTTGGTTGCATAACACCCCTGCGGACAAAGAATAAAAATATAACCGGAGCATTAACTTTATGCAAGGATGATAACTTTTTCACATTTTCCGGGGTTTTTACCACTACTACATTCCAAGGTTGGGGTGGGTTTAGACCATAAGGCGCATACAGTGTGGCCTCTTCCAAAACCTTTAACTTTTCATCCTCAACCGGCAAATCTTTAAACTTATCGTATAGGCGGAACATAAGAGGAGAATCATAAGGATGAATAAATTCGGGTATTTATAAACCCCACTTCCCTTTTCGGCCCGAATACCTCAATGGCCATAATACTTGATGCGATTGAGGTATTTGTAGCACCCGCCAAAACCCCCACAAATCCCGCAAACAACCAACTTCCTCCTATCGTCCAAGGTTATTACAGATTTTCCATTCCGTGTAAAAATATGGTTACGGCCGTGCCGACGATTACTCCCACGATTTCATACCCTAATTACAAAGGCAAAGGCCTCGCCCTCAACTCCTAAGGCCAATAAAAGGCCAGTTTTAAAGTTGTTATCCCTTAAAGCGTATATAAGCCTAACCAAAGCCATTGTAGGTGCTGCGGAAAGGGTATATCCAAAGGCCAAAAGTCCGCCGTATATATTAACCTTATCCTTTCCAAACCTTTCCTCTGCCCATAGGCCTATTGCGGATGAGTGGTCTTCAACTTCAAACAAATCTATTGCCGGATTTCCGGCTTTTTTAACCGCATCATCAACCACCCTTTGGGTGGTTTCAAATATTTCCTCGGGTTTTCCCGCTGCAAAGGAATAGGAAACTATTTCCGCAATCCCATCCCCACCCTTTGCCAAAACAAACGCGGCGGCACCATCCGCCTTTTGTGCCAATGTGAATTTTGTTAATTTACCGTTCTCAAATAGAGGTTCCGCCTTTGACGCCCTCGCCGGCGATAAAGCCGGGTCTATGGTTCTATCGTCCAAAACAACCTCCTCAACCTCCCCACTTCCCGGAACCTTCTTTTTGTATTTTATCGGAACTATTTGGGGCCTTAATTTCCCCTGCCTTAAAGCCATAAAGGCTTTCCTATTTGACCTAACGGCATAATCGTCCAAGTCTTCCCTCTTAAAATCCTTTGCCAAAAATTCGTTCCATTCGGCGTATCCGTTAAGGAATTCCTCAACGGGGTCATGCGAAACCGTATGCCCACCCCTAACACCAAACCTTATGGTTTTTAACAAATAAGGGGATGTGGATGGGACATCAACGGAACCCACAAGAACCGCCTTTTCTTCAAACTTAACCTTTCTAATCCCGTCAAGTAATGCCCACATTCCCCCTTCGTTTTTCCCTTGAAAACTCATAGCGGGGACCTCAATGGGGAAGTTTGCCAAAAGCCAAGAAACCCTCGCAATGTTTGGTGCTTCGGATGTTTGTATCCCCCAACCCGCCAAAGCCTCAAAAAATTCCTTTGGCTCTACCCCACTTTTTGCCACAGCCTCTTTATAAACCTGCGCCAAGAGTTCGGCGGGTAGCACATCCCTAAAAGAACCGCCGTATGTGTTTGACGGACTCCTTATCGCCGATAGAATTTTCACCATAAGTGGGAATTGTAA
>CAYRSH010000067.1:6335-7739 GCA_964426895.1 uncultured bacterium | reverse complement strand
AAATAATATGGAGGGGTAGCCCCCACGATTTTGGCCTCCATAGTGGTGATATAAAGGTTATACCCGGAAACCATTAACCAAGGCCTGTCTATAGGAAAATCCGGCGCCTCATCATATCGTATTATTACCCGGGGAGAAGACCATGTTGAACCACCATCGGTTGAAACTATAAGCACTATAAACCCAGAATTATAAAGTGCCGTCCTCGGAAAAAGCCATAGTGGGATCCGCTTACCACATGGGGCATAATACGAACACTTGACCAAGTAATTCCACCATCATAAGAAGACTGCACCGCTATAAACGATGTTCCAAACATCCCCTTTATCCACGCCACAACTATATTGTTTGGATTCGTAGGATTTACGGCCACTACCGGCTTCATCAAAGGCGGGGGAGTTGGATAAATTTACTTCATAAAATGTAAGGGAAATATTCCACGTTTCCCCCTTAAAATGGCAAACTTATGAACGGAATCCTGCTAACTGCAATTATAGGTGCCGTTGTTATACTTTTATTAATCGGCCTATTCTCAAACCTAAAATCCGAAATGAGGAGGGAGATTATTCTACAATTCGGGCAAATATCCGAATCAATTTCAGGGAAGGTTAATCAAAAGGTAGATAATTTAATCATACAACTCAATCAGATAACCGAAAGCACAAATAGGAGGGTTGATAACCTTAACAACATTCTAACGGAACTTACGAAAAGTATTGGCCAAGTTCAAGAAGGGGCAAAACAAATGCTGGATATAGGAAAAAGTATATCAAAACTTGAAGACCTCTTTAAAAGCCAACAATTCAGGGGGAGATTTGGGGAAATTATGCTTGAAAGGTTGATAGAAGACCTACTCCCGAAATCTTATTATGAATTTCAATTTCAATTGAGAAACGGTGTAAAGGTTGATGCGGTTATAAAGTTTCCAAACCCGAATAAAGTTTTACCCATAGACTCAAAATTCCCTCTTAGTAATTATGAAAAAATGTTATCGTCGGAAAACGAGAAGGACAAGAAGAGATATAGGGATGAATTTATACACGATGTGAAAAAGCGATGTGAAGAGATCTCCAATAAGTATATACAACCTCACAACGGGACTTTTGATTTTGCCTTTATGTTTATACCATCAGAAAGCGTTTATTATGAGATAATTTCTGGGGATGATGGTGAGGAAACCCTTAGGTATATGTTGGACAGGAGGGTTATACCAACTTCACCCACAACGCTATACTTTCACCTTTTACTGTTTATGAACCATTTCAGGGTTTTGGAAATCCAAAAAAATGTTGGGAAAATAATGGATATGTTATCGGGCTTGGAGAAAGAGTTTAAAAATCTGCAAGGTGATTTTGAAACCCTCGGGGGGCACCTTAATCGCGCACAATCAAAGTATGCACAAAT
>CAYRSH010000067.1:0-6235 GCA_964426895.1 uncultured bacterium | reverse complement strand
AATTACTCAACCCTTAAAACGACTTTACCAAAAGGCGAAAAACTTTCAAGTATCCTATGACCTTCCTTCGCATCCTTTAAATCCAAAACCGTATGAACAATGGGCTTTAATTTTCCCTCATTTACAAACCTTATAACCTTGAAAAGCACGCCCTTACTACCCATAGTTGAACCTATCAAAGATACCTGCCTGTAAAATATATGCCTCAAATCAATGTTTGCGCTGTATCCGGAAGTCGCCCCGTATATCACCACCTTACCGCCCCACTTGGTTATGTTTATCAGTTTTTGGGTGTTTTCCTTGCCGGAATGGTCAATCACCAAATCAACCTTGCCAAATTTTTCCATAACAACCCTCTCAAAATCCTCCTTTTTCCTGTTTATAACGAAATCCGCACCGAGTTTATAAGCCTTTTCAACCTTTTCATCGGAACCCACCGTAGTTATTACATAGGCGTTATAGAGTTTTGCTATTTGAACGGCCGCACTCCCAACACCTCCACCAGCCGATGTTATAAAAACCAAATCACCGGGTTTAATTTCCCCCTTTTCAACAACGGCTTGCCATGCAGTTAAAAAAACCAAGGGTATGGCGCTGGCCTCCTCAAAGGATAGTTTTTCGGGGAATGGAAGGACATTTTGCTGGGGTATTTTAACATACTGGGCATATCCACCCCATATATGCTCCCCGAGAATTTTATAATCCTTACATAGGTTATCCTTACCGGATAAGCACATCTCACACTTGCCACAACTAACACCCGGGGATACGAGAACCTTTTGCCCCACTTCTACCCCTTCAACCCCCTCTCCCACTTTTTCCACAACCCCGGCTATATCGCTTCCCAAAACATGGGGCATTTTTAACTTCGGATATACACCCCTTCTAACCCATATATCCAAATGGTTTAACGAAACCGCCTTAACCCTAACCAAAACCTCATTGGGCCCTATATCGGGTTCTGGTAATTCTCCGTATTTCAAGACATTTAAATCCCCAAACTCTTCAATATAAACCGCCTTCATCCCTCACCTTCCACAATGACAACATCGGCAACCCTATCCCCATCGGAAAGGTTTATGAGTTTAACACCCTTGGCCGTTCGTGAATAGATGGGTATGTCCTTTAACTTTATTCTATTCACTATACCCTTTTCCGTAAGGATTACGCATTCATTGTTATCAACCTGCGGGAATTTCATAAAGGAGAAGATGTTTCCCGATGTTATATAAACCCCCGTTTTTTTACCCCTTTTCATAAGTGGAATTTCGGTAACCTTTAACCTCTTGGCATAACCGTCTTCGGTAATAACCATTATTTCATCCGTTTCCTTTACGGGTAATGCGGTTAAAGGCTCGCCCTTTATTGCCAATACCCCCTTACTACCCCTTGACAAAAGGGGAATCTCATCAACTTTAACCCTGTAAGCCTTCCCGTTTTTGGATGCTATGACAACCTGATCCTCGTCCAAAATCGTATATATGCTCGCAACACCTTCCTTTGAAATGCTCGTCCCCATTCTACCCTTTAATACATCGGAAAGTTTAACCCTCTTTATTTTACCCGCCTTTGACAAAACAACCAGCTGGTATTTTTCGGGGTTTTCGGGTATTGGGAATGCCCATACAACCTTTTCATCCCTTTCAAGGTTTTTAAAGAAATTCCTCAAAGATTTACCTTTTGCGTTAAACGATGTTTCGGGAATCTCATAGGCCTTTAACCAATAAACCGAACCCCTGTCGGTTATAATGGCAACAACATCGTGTGTAGAACAGTGTGTTATGGTGGATGGTATATCGTCTTCGTAAAACTTTATTGCGGTTTTTCCGCTTGTCCTCCTGTTTAAGAGTTTAAACGATCTCAAAGGCAACCTCTTTGCATATCCACCCTTCGTAAAGATTAAAACGACATCCTCCTCTTTTATAAGCGATTCAATATCAACATCCTTTACCTCTTGGCGGAGTATAACCGTTCTCCTCTTATCGCCGTACTTTTTCTTTATCTCCTCAAACTCCTCAATCATCACATTCTTTAATACCTCCTCGTTTTCAAGTATTGACCTGTAATACTTTATGTCCTTTTCAAGTTTTTCCCTTTCATCCAATAGGTTTTTGAGTTGTAGTTTTGTTAGGGATGATAAACGCATATCAAGGATGCTGTTCGCTTGCAGTTCGGTAAAGCCCAAGGATATTAATCCATTTCTGGCCTCCTCCATGGTTTCGGATTCCCTTATGGTTTTTATTACCGTATCCATAATGTCCATAGCCTTTATAAGGCCTTCAACGATTTCAAGCCTGTGTAAAGCCTTCCTCAAACGGTAATTTGTCCTCCTTATAACGACATTTTTTCGGTGTTCAAGGTATATACTCAAAGCGTCCTTTAAGTTTAAGAGTTTTGGCTGGACGCCCACAAGGGCAAGCATGTTGATTGAATATGTTTTTTGTAGGTTTGAGTATTTCAAAAGTTGGTTTTCAACGACAGAAGGGTCTGCCCCTTTCTTCAAAACTATTACAACCCTTAAACCTTCCTTATCACTTTCATCCCTCAAATCCGCTATTCCCTCAACTTTACTCGCCTTTACCAATTCGGCTATTTGCTTTATCAAATCAGCCTTTTTAACCTCATAAGGGATTTCCGTTATAACTATTTCATTCCTTTCAACCTTGTATTTTGCCCTTATTGTTATTTTCCCCTGACCGGTTTTATATGCCTCAACGAGTCCGGAATATCCGAGGATATAACCCCCCGTTGGGAAATCGGGGCCTTTAACGATCTTTATAAGTTCATCAATGGTTATATCCGGATTTTTTATCATTGCAATGCAGGCGTCCATAAGTTCGGTTAAGTTGTGAGGTGGGATGTTTGTGGCCATGCCAACCGCTATGCCGGATGAGCCGTTTGCTAAAAGGTTCGGGAATTTTGATGCCAATATTACGGGTTCTTTGTATTGCCCGTCAAAGTTTGGGACAAAATCAACCGTATCCTCGTCTATTTCTCCAATAACTTCAAGGGCTATGTTGTTAAGTCTCGCCTCGGTATAACGGTATGCGGATGGCGGGTCGCCGTCTATAGAGCCGAAGTTTCCCTGCCCCTGAATTAGGGGGTATCTCATGCTGAAATCTTGGGCTAACCTGACCAAGGCTTCATAAACCGCCTGGTCTCCGTGGGGGTGATATTTTCCGATTACCTCACCCACAACGGTTGCGGATTTTCTAAAAGGACGGTTTGGTAAAAGGTTTAATTCACGCATTGCATAAAGGATACGCCTTTGAACGGGCTTTAAACCATCCCTCGCATCGGGTATAGCCCTACCAACTATTACGCTAACCGCATAATCCAAATAACTGCTTTTAAGTTCCTCTTCAAGTTCAGCCTCTAATAACTTCATACGGGAGTGGGAATTTTAAGGGTGGAAGGTTGGTTATAGCGAAAGGTAATCTTTTATAAAATCTTTCCTTAATTGTATTTCAATGCCTTTTGCGGATAGTATTTTGTAGAGTTTGGCATCCGTAGTGATTATTTTGGTTTTTGTATTGCGGTTTATCAGAAAAAATAAGCCTTAACCAAGTAATGGTCGTAGGGATTAACATCTTTTAATATATTGTTAAGGTCGGGTGTGTCTCCGAATTCCGATATATCTATTATTTCGGTTTTTTGAGAGTTTTTTATAAAGTCCAGATTTAACAATTTCGCAAACTCTTTTATAATAGGGTCGTTGGATTTAAAAACCGTATAGATTTTTTCGCAAACTTTGAACCCCTAACAATGGCGATCTTATCGCATTTTTTTATTATTTCAAAGAGTAATGAACCCGCTTTATTTTGCCTTTCTTTCCCGTTTTGTCCCATAATATCATGAATTAACCACTCGTCAAGAATAAAAACCATCTAATCCGAAATACCTAAGAATGCTTTTAGGTCTTCAATTTCGGCGGATATAAAACTTTCAAGACCACCTTCAACCTGCCCCTTTTCATTAACCTTTTGTTCTTTAAAAACACTCTCCTTACCCTCCTTTTCGGTTAAATAAATCTTCAAGTCTTCCGGTGAGATTTTACCCCTTGAAACCTGTGCGAGTATAGAAGAAACAAACATTTCGGAATGCGTGATTATTATAAACTGCTTATTCTCCTCCTTAACCGTTGAAGCGATAAACTCTGCGAGATTTCTTATAATTGTTGGGTGAAGGTGGATTTCGGGTTCTTCGATTAAAACCGTTTTTATATCTTTTCTGTGAATTTTTGCTAACATATAAACCAGTTGATTCACCCCAAAGCCGTCGTTTATTAGGTTTACGGGAGTTTTTGCACCTTTATCCGTGGTTCTAAGTATAAATGTGGATGTTCCCAAGGGTGTATAAATGCTAAAAGACCTGTTTGCTATCCTTTCAAGGCTTTCGGATATTCTATCGGGTAAATATTTATCCTTTCTTATATCCGCAATTATCGTTGCAACTTCATCCTCCGTTGTGGGATTTATGGATAAGGGTGTGGGTGCATATATTGGCTTAAAAAATCCCCTGCGATGGGGAACGATGTCAATCTTATCAACATATGCGGGTATAGAGTTTATTTTTCTGGCTAATCTTTTCGCCTCCTCGTGTTCTTTAAAAATTGGAGGCAGAAAAGCATTAATACCGTTCCATGCAACTTCAATAAATTCATATACACCACTTTTGGATGGAACTTCTATACTGGTGATTTTATTGGTTTTATGCGGAAAGGATATTTCCATCTTTGCTTTCACTTCTGGTTCTTCCAATTCCAAATATGCGGCTCCACCTGAGGGATGAAATACAACTAAACATTTACCATCATTCAAACCAAAACCGATTAAAATTTTATTACTTTCATCGTGATCAAAAACGCAGTCGTTAAAATCGCCGAGGTTTATAAATCCGAGGTTGAAAAGCGAATCAACAATTTGGCTTGGGTTCTTTATAAAGTTCTTTAAAACCAAAAGGGCATAAATTACCGATGATTTTCCGGTTGCAGTTCCGCCGTAAAATATGTTAATCTTTGAAAGTTTGAGGGTGGCTTCTTTTATTGAACGGAAGTTTGCAATAAAAACCTCTTTAAGCATAGATGGGAATTTTAAGGTGGTATATATTTCAACTTTAAAATTTACGGATGATTGCGGTATTATACCCGAGGGATGATAAGTTGGCAATGGAGGTGGCTATAAAGACGGGTTTGGATTATAACAATGTATATGTTGCACCCACATACAGGATAAGTGAAAAAAGGGTTTTAAGCGAATTGGAGAAGGCTGAATACGGGATAATGCTGATTTTTGACCCAAAGGTTAAAATTGATGAAAAAACCCGTAAAAGGTTTGATTTTTTGAAAGAGAGAGTTAAAAAGATGTTCGTCATAATCCCGGATGTTTTGAAAACAAATGTTAAGGCCAATGGGAAGATAGAATTTGTGGATTTTAGGGGCAACGACTACAACGATTTGATTTCCAAGTTAAACACTTTGGTGAATAGGTTAAATTCGGAAAAGGCACAATCGGAAGCCCTTATTTTACTCCTTTTGGTAATTGTTTTCATAATCGCCCTTCTAATAACCATTAAGACCTCAAAGTAAATGCGGATTGTGGTCTTAGATTCCGATGTTTTAATAGATATTGAAGGTATTGTTTCAACCAACCGTAAGGCTTTAAGAGAGGTAATAAAAAGTTTTTTAACATCTTTTTGCAAGGCGAATTATATTTTGATACCCAAGACCGTAAGGAAGGAGGTAGGCGAACGCATAATTCAAGAATTATATTATTATTCCAAAGACTTTGCCGGTTTTGAGATTTGCGGGATTTCAAATCAAAGGGAAGTTAAAGAAATAGTTAAAAGGTTTTTTAAAGTTGCAAAGGGTAGTAGGAAACACCGAGGGGAAGCCGATGCTATAAATCAGATTTTAAAAATTGGGAAAATGGATAATCAAACCAAAGTAAGACGATACGGTTTTAAGGAGATTACCCTTATATTTGTATCCGGAGATAAAAGGGCTTTAAATGTTGTGGAAAATTTAGGGATAGAGTTTATAAACTGGGAGGATTTTAAACCGTATTTAAGGGAGATTTTAAGATAATCCACCCTCAATTACTTTAACCTCCTCATCCGTTAAGCCGTAGAGTTTATAAACGAGTTTGTCTATCTCCTTTTCCAATTCTTTAACCCTGCTTTGTTTGTTTTTATCTTTGTCGTAATCGGGGTATTGGGTAAGGGAGAGGATTTCATC
>CAYRSH010000066.1:0-8063 GCA_964426895.1 uncultured bacterium | reverse complement strand
TTTCAACTAATTCCCTTGTTTCCTTTAACATCTTATCCGTCTCTTTTTGACTTTCTGCGAGTTCTTTTAGTTTTTTATCCGTCTCCTCCTGGCTTTTAGCGAGGTTTTCAACTAATTCCCTCGTTTCCTTTAACATCTTATCCGTTTCCTCTTGGCTTTTTGCCAACCTATCAAGCCTTTTGCCTACGCTATCAAGCCTTTTGCCCACGCTATCAAGCCTTTTACCCACCTCTTTTAGTATTTCCCAAATTTCCTTTGCATTTTCCATATAATGGGAATTATAAACTTGAAAATACCCTTGTTTTAGGCCTTTTTATCAATCCATATTTGCCCCCACCAAAAAACCCAAACCCCCTTACAATACACCGCTTATGAACGCCGAAAGGGTAAAATGGATAATCTTTATTTTGGTGTTCCTTTTCGTATCCTTTGTATATTTTAAGACAACCGCACCGACTACGGCATTTTGGGATGTAGGCGAATTTTTAGCAGCAGCTCACATTCTCGGAGTTCCCCACCCGCCCGGCACGCCGTTTTATGTAATATTGGCAAAATTTTTTGACCTATTACCGATCCCCGCGGCTGAACTCTACTCTTTGATAAACGGCGGGATAAAAGCAAATCCAACCGTTTTAAAGATGACACTTATACCCATACTCATGGGTGGTTTAAACGCCGCTTTGGTGTACCTCTTGGCTTATGAGGTTTTGAAAATAGTGGATAAAGAAAATGTGTTTCCCGATTGGGTTTTACATGTCTTTGCATCCGCGGGGGCATTAACCATGGCCTTTGCGAGGATAGTCTGGTTTGATTCCATAGAGGTGGAAACATATGCCCCCGGTGCATTTTTCGGAATATTGGCCCTATACTTTGGCCTTTTATGGTATAAAAACAAGGATGAAAACAACTCTTTGAAATGGATAATACTCGGGGTTTATTCAATAATGTTGGGTACGGGCATTCACCTAACGGTTCTATTTGCCCTACCCGCGTTATTCTTTTTGGTATGGGCTGTAAAACCAAAAATCCTGTGGGATAGAATAGCAATAGGTTTGTTCGGAGCCATGTTTTCCTTATTCTTCCTGATGTTTTTAACTTATGAACAAAACGGCCCGGTTTTGTTGTTTGCGATCTCGTATCTATTGATGTTTTGGTATATGATGGTGGATAAAAAACTCTCAAAACTAACCGATCCGATGACCTTATTGTTTTTACTCGGAGCATTTCTTGCCGGTTTTGGGATCGTTCAGAAAAACTCCCAGTTTTTAACGGTGGGTACATTTTTATCCGTTGCTTCAATGTTTGTATCGGGAAGGATGTGGGGGGATTGGAAGGGTTGGGTGTTCATAGTGATTTTGGTGGGGTTTTCAATAGAGTTTTGGATAATCGCAAGGGCTTATTACCTCCACATGCATCCCCTTGATGCGAGGATAAACGAGGGAGACCCATATACTTGGCAAGCCTTCATGGATGTCCTTTTGAGAAAACAATACGAACCGGCAAATATATTACCCAGAAGGATAGAGCTAATTGACCAGATAAAGGTTTTCTTAATGTGGTTTGGATGGCAGTTTAACGCGTCAACCTACAATGTTTTAGACCCGCAAAAAATCGCAAACATGACCCTCTTTGACCATATAGGGCCTTTCGGAATATTCGCCATAGCATTGGGAATTTTGGGTATGTGGGAACACTTCGTTAAAGACAACAAAGATAGGGGTACATTTGTCCTTGTTGGTATTGCAACACTGTTGGCGGGTATAGGTTTCTTCATAGCCTTTAACTTTAAAGATTCCCCCACACATCCCGTAAATCCCTTTAACGCCCAATTTGGAAATGTTGAGGTTAGAAACAGGGATTACTTCTACCACCCGTTTTACCAACTTTGGGGTTTGTATTTAGCAATTGGCATGTTTTACCTCGGGAAGGTTTTAACGGATTACTTAAAAAATTACCTTTATGCGGCCTTATCCCTTACGGTTTTGGGTGTATTTATGGTATATCTGCAAATAACCCAGCATGCAAAACTCAACATCAGAACCGCAAACTATATACCCGAAGATTTCGCGCATAACATTCTGGTTTCCGCAAAGTCGGATAAAGGGGTATTTATGACAAACGGGGATAACGATACATTTCCCGTCTGGTTTGTACAAGAGGTATTAAAGAGAAAATGGGGACTTATAAACGCAAACTTATCCCTACTCAATACAAACTGGTACATAAGGGAATTAAAACACTGGGGTGCGCCTATAAGTTTTTCAGATGAGGATATATACAGACTTCCCCCTATAGTTGAAGGTGGCGGTGAAAGGGGCTTCCTATACCTACGGGATTTGGCCATAAGGGATATGATAGCAACGGCCGCTGGATATAAAACGGATAATTACCGTGAGATATTGGGTTTGGATGGGAAACCCATAAGGGTACCCGCCATATACTTGGCTGATAACTTAACCTTTGCCAAGGAAGTTTTTGAGGGTAAAGAATTCTCAATTCCCATATACTTCTCACTGACTTCCGACCCGGAGGTATTTGCCGGTTGGGAACAATATATGGTGCTTGAAGGAATACTTTTAAGACTCACAGGCCAAAAACAACAAAAAATTGTGGGCTTAGGCGCAGTGGATGCCGAATGGACTGATAAACTCATAACCGGGGGTTCGGATAATCCGGTTGAATATGTAAATAAGGCATCTTTGAACTATTACGAGGAACCGAGGTTAGACAGGTGGTATTATAGAAGCCTATTTGACGATAGGGTTCCGAAGAATGAGGATCATTTAAGGCTTTTGAGGAATTACGCATCCGCAACATTAACACTCGCCGCGCATTATACTTCCGAAGGGAATTACGATCGGGCGGAGAAGTTGTTTGACCTTGGGGAGATGTTTGTGAAAAAATCCGTTGAAGATCTGCAAAGGGATGTTGAAAGCGATCCGCAGATTTTTGCAATAAGGCTATCAAAGGCGTACATAAGTATGAGGTTGGGGAAATTTAATGAAGCGGAAAGGGTTTTGAGGAAATATTCTAAAAACCTCCCAGATGAGGAATATAAATGGAGATTGGCCCTCGTAAAATTATACGAAGGGAAAACCGACAGCGCCGCCGAACTCGCAAAGGTACTTATAAACTATGTACCCGAAGAGGACCCCGTTTGGGGAATATCGCTTGATACGCTTTATACCCTTTTGCCGGCGGACAGTTTGATAAACATATCTTACAAGGCATTTGAGAAGGGAAAACTTGACCTATCCCTAAAACTCCTTGAAAAATCCAATACCACACAAACGGTTAAAAACTGGGCGGGTATGTTAATAAACGCCGTTAAATACCAAGATGAAAATGTTTTCAGGTCTTTGTCCGCTTACGCACCCTTTGACACAACGAGGGCCGGGGCTTGGAAATCCGAATTAAACAGGTTATACGGTTCTTTGAGCAATTACTTCTCACGGATTGGTGATACGACAATGGCAACTAAGTTAGAAGAATACAGGAAAATGTATGCGGATACAAATCAGAAATGATACCCCTTGACCCGAGAAACATATTTTGTTTTGGGTTTTGCTTTTGGATACCGGATTCTTCACAGTTTTCATTAAACCTTTACAGTAGGAATAATCCTTATGCCGGTTTTGTTGAATTTACCCCGGAAATATCCTTAAAAATTGAGAATTTTGGGGTTTTGGTTGGGATAAGCGCTTTTAACGGGAGGTCAAAACTCATAAATAAGGAGGATTGGAACCCTTATAGGGAGTACTCCCTCGAAATAGTTGATTGGAAAGGGGAACCCGTTATAACAAAGTACCCCCTATTTGAGGCCTTGCAATACAGGGCTTTTGGGTGGTTTGACTACGATTTCATAAAAGTTAAAATAGGGAGGGATTATTTAAAGGTTAGCCACTCTTTGAGATATCCCCTTTTGTTTTCCGGGTGGGGTTATCCCTTGGACTGGTTTTATTTGGTGGAAGGGAGATATAAGGGTTTGAAGGGATATACGGGTTTTGCTAGGGTTCCCTCAAACCTTTACGAAAACAAGAGGTTGGCCCTTCAAAGGCTTGAATGGGAATTCTGGAAGGTTAAACTGGGTATAACGGAAATGGTGGTTTATACGAGATATGATACCTGGAAATATGCAAACCCCTTTGTGCTGTATTATGTGGTTCAGAGGAGGGAATCGGATAACGACGACAACCTATTCTTACACATTGATGTGGCTGTTGATTTGGATTTTATGGAATTTTATGGGGAATTTATGGGGGATGACCCTTCGGTCTTTCATGGGAAAGGTCAGGCTCCCCTTATGGGTTTTACGGGTGGGCTTAGAATTGATGGGAATTACGGGTTTTTCAACATTGAAGGCTCGGCGGTTTTACCCTTCACATACGCCCATTTCACATATAAAAACACATTTGACGCTTTGGGATTACCCTTGGCAACATATCTCGGGCAGGATTACATATCCCTCTACTCAATTTATTCCTTTAAGGGGTTCTTTGCGGACTTTGAATACATATTGCACGGCAATATACCCTTTGGATTACCCTTTGAGGAATCCGGCCTCCCACCCACGGGTGAATTTCCAAGAAAACCCAGAAGTGAGTGGTTTAGGTTTGGATTGGGTATATCCGATATGAATTTTGATTTCTCCATTGCACATTTCGGATTATCGGGAAGGCTGGGATTTGATGTAATAAACGGAAGGTTTTACCCATCGTGGTCTTTTGTTTGGTTTTCTTCGCTTAAATGGGGAATATGAGGTTTGACGATACAAGGATTAAAAGGGCTTTTTACCCTTTTAGTAAATTGAAAGGGGTTGAGGATTTAAGGGTTGGAATTTTTACATTTGGTGAAAGGATAAAGAGGGTTTTGGGAGATGTTGGTTATGTAATCTCTCCCAACTTTGTACCTTTTGAAGGATTAAAGGGCAATCCACCGGTTATATTGGTAAAAGGTGAGGTTGTGGGATATAGGATTGGACAAGTGGGGGGTTGGGAAGATGCGTATAATCTGGCACATAAAGGCCTTGGTGAAGAATTAAATGGGATATATTTCAGACACTTCTGGGAAACCCCTTTAAAAATTGAAAGCGTTTTGGAGTTTGACCTAAAACTTCTCAAACTTGAAGATTTCTATAAATTAGGCGAGTTGTACATTCATAAAAGTTCAAGGGTTTCCTTAAAAGGTGAGTATGACGCTTGGGGGGTTGTGGATAGGGGTGCGGTTATAAAACCCTTTGTGGTTTTGGAGGGTGGGGTTTATATAGGGGAAAACAGCCTTGTAAAGCCTTTCACATATGTTTCATCTTCTGTTATAGGCCCGGTTTGTAAGGTTGCGGGTGAAATATCCCATACGATTTTTGAGGGTTTTTCAAACAAGCAGCACGGCGGATTTATAGGTCATTCTTATGTTGGGAGTTGGGTTAATATAGGTGCGGGAACCGAGGTTAGCAATTTAAAAAACACATACGGTACGGTAAAGGTTTATTCTTATGAAAAGGAAGGATTGATCGATACAGGAGAGATGTTTTTGGGTTTGTTTGCGGGGGATCACTCAAAAATCGGGATAAACGCCACAATTTCAACGGGGACGGTTTTGGGTATATTTGCAAATATAACAGCAAAGGATTCCCCAACGGAAAAATTCGTGCCGGACTTTTATTGGACGGGTGGGGGAAAAATGGATTTAAACAAAGCCATTGAGATTGCAAAAAGGGTGATGAACAGGAGGGGGATAACCCCAAGTGAGGATTACATAAATAGGATAAGGGAAGGTTATGAATAAACCCGTGTGCGTTATGAAGTTTGGGGGGTCATCCGTTGCAAATGTGGAAAGGATTTTAAATGTTGCGAGGATAATTAAGGAGAGATCCGAACAATATATGCCCATAGTTGTGGTATCCGCAATGGGGAAAACAACGGATAATTTAATAGAAATGGCCTATACGGTTAATGAAAACCCCCCTCCGAGGGAATTGGATATGCTTCTGACCGCCGGGGAAAGGATATCTATGGCCTTACTCTCCATGGCCTTACACAAATTCGGTTTAAAAGCGAGGTCTTTTACGGGTTCTCAGGTGGGTATAATAACGGAAAACAGGTTCAACAAGGCGAGGGTTTTGGAGGTTAAACTTTTAAGGGTTAAGGAGAGTTTGGAAGAGGGTGTTATACCCGTTATAGCGGGTTTTCAGGGTGTTAGTACGAACAAGGAGATAACGACATTGGGAAGGGGTGGGTCGGATTTAACGGCCGTGGCCTTGGCCATATCCCTCGGAAATGTTAAGTGTGAGATATATACGGATGTTGATGGCGTTTATTCCCTTGATCCGAGGAAGTACCCGAATGCGAAGAGGTACGATAAAATTTCATTTGAAATCCTTGCCGAGATGTCATCCGCTGGGGCAAAGGTTATGCACAGCAGGGCCGTAAGTTTGGCCGCAAAGTATAATTTACCCTTCTTTATAATGTCAAGTTTTAACCCTAAGAGAGGGGGAACTATGGTTGATAAGTTTTTAGAGGGACCGGGCGTTAAGGGGATAACCACAAAGGATGTGATAATTTTTGATGTTGAGGGTTTTGAAGATGGTTATATACTCCAAAGGGTTTTAAAGGATGTGGATATTTTAAACTTCTCACACGATTCAACGGGTAAGCATTTGGTGTTTTTGGTGGATGTAGGCGAGAGGGATAAAATGTTAAGGATATTATCGGAAGAAAAAGCAAAGTTTGTTATGAGAGAAAACCTACAAATGATAAGCGTTATAGGATGGGGTGTAGGTAGTTCGTATGAAATTTTGGAAGGCATATTTGAGAGTATAAAAGGGGAGCATGTTTTCTCCCTGAACATTACAGAAATGCGGGTTTCGGTCGTTGTGGAAAAGGATAAAGGGGAAGAGGTGGTTAAAAACTTGGCGGAAAGGTTTAACCTATTGGAGAAATGAGATTACTACCGTATATAACGGCGGTTGTTCTGGGTGTATCTTTTGTTGGTTTTAAGGTTTATATGGAAACAAAGATAGGAAGAACCGTTTATGCACCCCTTTCGGACTTGAAAACCCTACTAAATACACCTATTGTGGGAACAATTGAAGACTCGTATTCTTACCTTTTATCCGCATACGGGTATTACAAGAATCTTGTGCCCGTAATAGATTGGGAAGGGAACAGGTATTTTGTATCTTTTAGGTTTTTATCCTCCATAGTATTCGTTCCGTTTATGTGGATATTTAAGGGTTATTTCCCAATAGCGTATATTTTGTTCTTTTCATTGGCTGTCATGCTCTCTTATGCTTATCTGTTGCAAACCCTGAAGATGCACCCGATAACATCAGCCATAATTTTGGTTGCATTATCCCCTTTAACTTTCTACCACATACCCCGTTTGATGTTGGAACCCCCGGCGGTTTTATTTCTGCTGTGGTTTTTGATATCCTTTTTAAAGCGTAGGTACATCTTATCGTTTGTTTTGCTGTTTATTGCGGGAATAATAAGGGCCGAGATTTCCGTTTTATGCCTTATTTTTGGGATATACGCCCTTGTGAAAACACGCAAATTGCTCTTTTCCCTTTCGGTAATACCAATCGTTTTACAAGTTTCCATTAATTATTTCTTCGGAGATCAAAGCAACTTTTATTTTTGGGCTTATAGGGGATATTTGGAAAATGTTAAAGGTGAGGTGTATTCATCCGATAAGGTGAAGACATGTATTAACAGAAAATTGGGATTTGTTCCGGAAAAACCGATAATATATACACACCCGTATTTAAAGGTTTCAACCAAATGTTGGGAGAAAGTTGTGTCGTCTGAAATAAATATTAAGAAAAGTTTCGGTTATGCTTTTAAGCAGGTTTTCAAAAACGCCTTTGATGTCGTGTTTTTCCCGGTAAGTAAGTTTTTTTCATACTTTAAATGGCCGGTGTTATCCTTTTATCTCTTTTATGGAATCTTGGCGTTTATTTCGGTCATTGGATTTTGGTTTTGGGGCTCAAGGTTTCTCATTTTATTCTACGCCAGGTATTCGGCAAATAACAGGTTAAAGGTTCAGGATTAGAATAGTAGGATGAA
>CAYRSH010000065.1:0-8101 GCA_964426895.1 uncultured bacterium | reverse complement strand
ATTTCCCAAAGGGAACACGCTATACGCTTACAGGTATGACGGGACACCCTTATGGGAATATCAGGTGAATTACTATCAAATATCAAATAGCATCCGGAGTTACATCTGCCGACATAGATTACGATGGAAATGTTGAAGTTGTGTTCATATCCGACAGTTTGTATGTATTAAACGGAAGGGATGGGAATAGGGAATGGACTTCTTGGCTTGGGGATTATCCGGTTGAGGGGCAGAGTGCGAAGTTGGCGGACATAGATCCCACAAGTCCCGGTATGGAATTAATAGTTCCGTTATATTATGGGGATGGAAGGTTAAGGGTTTTCAGCGCTGATGGTAGAATGCTATGGGAAGAACTCGTTGGTGAGAAAATATTAAGCGTGGCCGTTGGCGATGTTGATTTTGACATGTGTTCCGATCTTATGATCTCTACATATTCAGCATATACAAAATAGATGGCGAGGGTTATAACTGTGGCAATGTGGATAACTCAATGAATGTATTTGAGGAAGTTAAAAGGGACAAGGGTATAACGGCGAAAAAAGGGTATATACGCTTTGATGGGGATTATAGGGTTTATGATGTCAACGGGAGACTGATAAAGGAAGGCAAAGGAGGGGATGTAAAACTACCAAGGGGAGTATATTTCTATGTATCGGGGAAGGATAGGGGGAAGGTTGTGGTATGGTAATACTCTTGATTTCCCAGAGCATAACTTTAAGGGCAAAGTTTATAGATTCGCTTAGCGATATATACGCCTATGATAGGAGGGGCGACAGGTTTGTGGTATTTGCCACGAAGGGACAGAACATAGTGTATTTTGAACTTGACACGGGATTAACATCAACAACCACCCTCAGGTATAAGGCTTATGGGAATTTGAACATATCGGCGGAGACACAAGGTGTAGGCTTTTATAAAGACAGTTCTGGTTATCTTTTGGGTTTTGGGGAATATCCGCCCTATGGAGATAGTGCAAAGGCAAATATCATCAAGTTTGACACGGCTGGGAACATATTATGGGCAAAGATATATAACAGATAATCCACACACGACGGTTATTACTTCTTAGGTGAGGTTTTGAGGATAATAAAGAGGCCGATGGGGTATTTGGTAATATCGCTTACTGATACATTTGACACGATGGATCGCTTTATGTCCTTTGAGAATCCGCTGATATATCGCTTGGATGAAAACGGCAATGTATTGTGGGCTAAGGTTTGGAAGTGGCAAGACCACGAGTTGGTAATATCCGATCTTTTACCAAACAGCAGGGGCAATTACTACTTTGTGGGTTGGTGGTGGGATTATTATAGAAGTTATGGGGACTCGCATTATAACATTATAGTCGGTGAAATGGACACCTCGGGTAATCCCCTTTGGATAAGGATGTATACTTCGTTTATCAACGAATCCGTTGTCAAACTTATAAACTTTGGGGATAAGATAATAGGAATAACCGGCCATCCACTTTACCATACGGCGTGTGGCGGGGTAATCTTTGACACAAATATGAACCTTATAAAGATAAAGATGTCGGGTAATATAAACGCATTTGTAAGGGAGAACTACGAGATAGTTGGGGATACAATATTCGCACCCGGATGTATAATAGACACGGCATTAACATTCGCATACGAGATATATCCTATCCCCTTAAAGGTGAATACACATCATCGGTTATATGAAGGGGTGTTTTACAGGGGCACCCTGTGGTTTTGCAGGGATACCGCACCTAAAAGAATCCCGGATTTCTCCCATTACATATACACATACGATGTAACGGATTCCGTTAGTGTTCATCCGTATGATTTGACGCCGGAAGACAGGGTTTTAACGCTAACCGACAGCACAAACAAGGGTATAACGGTGGTTTGCGCGCAAAACATAGTATCGGCTGAGGAGGGAGAAATAATAAGCGTATGCGGTGAATACGAGGTTTATGATGTTTTGGGGAGGCTTGTTTTAAAGGGTGAGGGTTCGATTGATTTAAAGAAACTCAAAAGGGGTGTTTATATGGTTAAGGAAAGGGGAAGGATTTATAAGGTTATACGGAGGTAAAAATCAAACATCCTTATAATATCCGTCTCGCCCCAGTAGCTCAGTAGGATAGAGCGGCGGCTTCCTAAGCCGCAGGTCGGGGGTTCGATTCCCTCCTGGGGCGTTTTTTTTATAAATGGGAAAGTTCAAGGTTAGGGTAAGGCACACCTTTTCCGGGGCACATTACCTTAAAAGTTATAAGGGAAAACCCGAACCCCTTCACGGGCATAATTACAAGGTTGAAGTCGTTATAGGTGGCGATTTAAACGGAGAGGAGTATGTGGTTGATTTTTTGGAGGTGAAGGATTTTTTAAAGAAAATTTTACCCCATCAGGTTAATATAAACGATTTAGTACCGGGAAATTCAACCGCGGAGAGGTTGGCGGAGTGGGTGTTCAAAAGGGTAAAAGAAAAGTATCCCTATGTGGAAGAGGTTATAGTTTGGGAAACGGATGAATTCGGGGCATCTTATTCGGAATGAGGGTTAAACCCGTTTATATCTCACTTTTTGCCGTATATTCCCTTTTCAGCCTAATTTCATCGGGACTTGAAGGTATATCAATATCCGTATTGCCGATAATTCTCAGGGTTTTACTATCGTCCGAAGGGGAAATAAACTTGATACCCGCCTTGAAGCCTTTGAAGGGATTTATAGAAAACTTCTTAATAACCGGAGACTCCTTTCAAAACATAAAAAACCTCTCCCTATTTGTGGCCTTTATATTTTTGGCAAAACTATTGGTTAATTCCGTTAAAAAGTTTAGCATACTATCTCTGCAAGAGATCGTTGGCAGGGATTTAAGGAACGATGTTTTTTCCTCTTTAATTGATGCGGATTTTGAAAGCATTAAAAACCTACGGTCGGGGGATATTATAGGTCGTTTAACCGTAGAAATAAACAACATAAAACTCGCCGTTAGGGATGGTTTGGGCTCTATCGTGGGGGATGGATTAAACCTGTTAATTTTTATAATATTGGCCATAACATCGGCCCCTATATTGAGCCTCTTCGCTTGGGGTATCCTATTCTTATCCGCATTGTTGGGTTGGATTATATCGAGCACCATAAAGAGAAGGGCGCAAAAAGCCATGAATGTTTTGGGGGATATAACATCCTTCTTGGCACACACCTTTGATGGCATAAAGGTTATAAAATCCTTAAATTTGGCCGAAAAGTTTAAGTTAAAGTTTAACAGGCACTCACAAAGCCTTTTCAAAAAATATTTGAAGTTGGAATTCTCCGCGGCATTAGCCCCAATACTCTCGGAAAGCCTCGTGGGTATTAGCGCCTCTTTAATACTTTTATTATCCGGATATTTCATATACAAAACCGGTACGGTTTCACCGGACGCATTTATAGTATTCTTGGCCGCCTCCCTCTCAACGATAAGGCCTTTAAAACTTATATTCCAAAGTTTGGCATACCTGCAAACCGCAAGGGTTAGCCTCAAAAGGTTAAAGGATATTTACGATTTACCAAAGGAGATTTGGGGAAATCTTGACCCAAGAGATTGGAATGTTTTGGAATTGAGGGATGTTGAGGTTAAATACGGACAAAAAACCGTTTTAAGGATTCCATATTTGCGGATTAAAAGGGGTGAAAAGATCGTGGTTGTGGGGAAGTCGGGTTCGGGAAAAACCACATTTGTTGAACTCTTGGCGGGGTTTGTAAAACCTTATGAGGGAAAAATCCTTTTAGACGGTAAAAGTTTATACGATTACGATGTAAAAAAGTGGAGGGAGTTAATAGGTTTTGTTCCACAGGAACCCTACATTTTTGAGGATACGCTTTTGGAGAATTTTGGTAAAGATCCGGCGAAAATACTGAAATTCCTTAATTTGGAACATTTGAAGGATAGGCTTAACGAAGAAGTCTTGAACCTAAAAGGGAAACTTTCGGGAGGGGAAAAGCAAAGGATAGCAATAGGGAGGGTTTTGTTGAGAAACCCATCCTTTTTAATAATGGATGAACCCACAAGCGCATTGGATGTAAAAAACGAATCGGCGGTTTATAACCTTTTAAAAACTTTAAACGATATAACCCTTTTGGTTGTGGCGCATAAACCCACAACGATCGGTTGGGGAGATAGGATTTTGATCTTTGAAAACGGAAAGATTATATGCGACGGTGATATGGAAACCTTAAAACGCTTATGTCCGGAATTTAACAGGATTATCGCACAACAATAGTGTGTATATCCTTTCCCACCTTAACCTTGTATATCCCTCTGGGCAATTTTGCTTCCAATCCGTTTTGGGCCTTTATAACAACCCTACCATCCACCGTAAATACCCCGATTTCTTTTCCATAAGCATCTATTCTCAATGTATTCCCGTAAAGGTTTATGGAATAAATACCTTTATACCTCTCCGATACTGATAACTCTTCATCCCCTCCGAGTGGGGAACAGACTTGGGTTATATCCAAATCGGGCGAAGTGGAAGTAAAGTTTATCCAATTGAAACCCGGAGTTGAAGTAGTAGGGGATTCGGCAAGGTTGCTTATAATGGGGATGAAATCGGTTATAACGGGTATGGGGCTCCCACTGTTTATACAGGAAAACCCGCTTGCACTTATTTTAACTATAAAGTGGTCGTAAGCCCTTCCGGATGTAAATGCCGCCGTTTGGGAATATCCAACCAAAACATAACCGCCATCCGATGTTGTTTTACCCATCTGGGGAAAATCGTCGCCATTCCCCCCATAGGTATATGAGGCTAAAAGATTTCCGTTCAAATCTATCTCAAAGAACCAGAATTCCGCACCCCCAAAACCCCAAGTCCTCGTATATGCTAAAACGCCTATCTTTGAACCGTTTGGCATCAAACTCCTAATTTCATCCTCGTTTGTACCCCCATATGTTTTTGAAAATATCACATCTCCATCCGTTATATCAACCTTTAAAATCCATACATCCCAATTGCCCGCACCAACGGATTGTGTTGAACCCCCAACGAACGCATAAGGTGGTATCACAATAACCTCTTTAAACAGGTCTATATTACTCCCGCCATATTCCCTTGACCATAAGACATTACCACTACTATCCACCCTCATTATCCAACCGTTGTTGTTCTTTTGCCCAACAAGTATAAATCCCCCACTCCCATCGGGGGCAGCACCGTACAAACTTCCGGAAGGGTATGTTTTAACCCCCCTTATATTCGCATCGGAAGTTAAAAATGCTAATAACCCGTTTCCAAGATAATTCCTCCCAACGGCCACAAACTCACCGGAATGCTTTATAACCCCTAAGAATTCACCGGAAATGTTGTAAGCCTTCGTCCATATAAGGTTCCCGTTGGGGTCGGTTTTTATTGATGTGGGCCTCCTAATGGTTATAATACCTCCAAAATCCGTATATCCAAAGTGTATGTAATTCCCATCATCCGATATAAACGGAAACCTCAAAACATCCCTATCGTTTTTCCCATAAGTTTTATACCACATAAAAGAACCCATAGGATCCAACTTTATAGCCGTTGCATCCGTTTTTCCACCACCGCCCAGTAAGGCCTCACCCACAAGTACATACCCATCCGGGGTTTCCATAACACCGTATGAGTATTCGTTTTGGTTTTTCCCAAATGTGAATGCAAAAGAGGAACTACTCGCATACAAAATCCCCATATTTAGGGCAATTGCCGATAAAACAATTTTCATTTTCATCACCAAATATTTTAAGGTTGTGAATTTTCCCCGTCAAGCCGTGCAAAGACACTTGCCAATATTTTTACTTATCAATCATTTTACACCCTTATAATATTTTCCGCCATGAAGGGGCAAAATGAAAAATTCGTGCCGAAGGGTGCAATGGCGTTTTTCGTAGGTATGATCCTTCTGTACGCGGTTATGTGGTTCTCAATATACGCCCTTTTGGTAATTTACAGAGGAGGTTGATGTATGGATAGGTTTGAGAACTTAGCCATAAAGTTGGCATTTGCGCTGGTCTTGGTGTTTTTCTTCGCAGTTGTTGGACTTGCGGCTTTGAGGGGCATAGATGTTCCAACCTGTTTAACCGATTTCCCACCCTTCAAAGAGGGTAAGGTGATAAAACTCTCGGATAAGGAATATCAGGTTCAAATATTGGCGAGGATGTGGGCGTTTGAACCCAACAAAATAGAAATCCCCGCCGGTTCAAAGGTAATAATTTATACTACATCCGCCGATGTACAACACGGCTTTGAGATAGAGGGAAAAGCGATTAACCTTATGGCCATTCCCGGGGCCGTGAATAAAGTCGAGGTAGTGCTTAACAAGCCGGGTGTTTATAGGTTTGTTTGCAACGAGTTCTGCGGTATAGGACATCAGGCAATGTACGGGGAAATAATAGTTAAATAAGGAGGTGGGTTATGAAAATGGAAGGGTATTTGCGTTCCGCCGTTATGTGGCATATATATGTAGCCATAGCATCCATAAGCATAGGCGTAATTTTTGGGCTCCTTCAAGTTCTGTCAAGGGCGGGAATATATGTTATACCTCCAAGCCTCTACTATCAAGGCTTAACAATGCACGGTGTCCTTAACGCCGTTGTATTTACGACATTCTTTATAGTAGGATTCCTTTATATTATAACCGAAACGAGTTTAAAGGAAAGGCTGAACAAAACTCTGGTTTATCTATCTTTCTTCGTTATGCTTTTGGGTACCGTTTTGGCGGCATACACACTTTTAACCAATAAGGCTACGGTTCTATATACTTTCTACCCACCCCTACAAGCCCACCCCCTATTTTACATAGGTGCCACCTTATTAATAGTGGGTTCTTGGATAGCAATCCTGAATACAGTTTTAACCTTCCTCAGGTGGAGGAAAAACAACCCGGGCCAGAGGACACCCGGCCCCATGGTGGCCGTCATTTCCATATACTCCGTGTGGTTTTTGGCAACCGTAGGCGTTGCAATAGAGGTTTTGTTCTTCTTAATCCCTTGGTCCTTGGGTATAGTTAAATCGGTGAATCCCGAACTCGCGAGGACGCTTTTCTGGTGGTTTGGGCATCCTTTGGTTTATTTCTGGCTTCTGCCCGCATACCTCTCCTGGTATTACATCCTTCCAAAGGTTATAGGTGGAAAATTATACTCCGCAACCGCCGCGAGGTTGGTTTTTATAATGTTTATTGTCTTCTCCGTACCCGTGGGGGTTCATCACCAATACTCGGATCCGGGTATAAGCAATGTGTGGAAGGGTTTGCACGCCTTCTTTACATTTATGGTTGCCGTTCCATCCCTTATAACAGCCTTTACCATTGCGGCATCCCTTGAATATGCGGCAAGGCAGAGGGGAGGAAACGGCCTGTTCGGTTGGTGGTTAAAACTCCCTTGGGGCAATTATCTCTTCGCGTATATGATTTCTGGTATGATAGCGTTTATATTCGGTGGAATAAGCGGTATAGTCAATGCCTCTTACAATATGAACCAAGTGGTACATAACACATCCTGGATACCCGGGCATTTCCACTTAACCCTTGGTTCGGCCGTGCTCCTAACATTCCTCGGATTATCCCTTTACCTAACGAACAAACTCATGGGTAAGAGGATTTTTAGCGAAAGGTTGGGAACCATATCCGCATACCTTTGGCTTATAGGCGTTTTGATATTCTCTTGGGGTATGATGCAATTGGGAAGGGCAGGCATTCCCAGAAGGACAAATCTCGGACTTTCGCCTTATATGGGGCCTGAGGAAAAAATGTTTATGATAATCGCCGCAATAGGCGGTATCTTGATGTTCATATCCTTTGTGATATTCTTGATAAACTTCCTCGGTACGGTTTTCGGAAAGAAGGAAAGGGAGGTTGAAGTCGTTGAGATTGATTACGCGGAATCGTATCACCCGGAGGCGAACCTTTCACCTATATGGGACAATTGGAAGGTTTGGATAGGTATAGCGGTGCTACTTATAGTGATCAACTACTCACCCGTGTTTTACGATGTGTTCAGGGCAACATACTTCGTTGAAGGTGCCTTTTCTCCTTTCAGCCCTTTGCCTATAAAGTGATACTTGTGGGGGCGGGACCGCCCCCACCTTTTTATAAAAACTTGGCAAGTTTATAATCCCAGTAATGTCG
>CAYRSH010000064.1:0-8184 GCA_964426895.1 uncultured bacterium | reverse complement strand
CCGGGTTTAAATCAACCTTAGAATAAGTCCTTATGCTTATCCTAACGGCTTATATAACTTTTGCAAGTAGGTATGGAAACGGTAATGAGGAGCCTTACACAATGGTTAGGATATCCGAAGGCTATGCGATTTTCGGACAAACCAATTCGTTTTCCGGGAGTGGACTGGGATACGGGGACTTATTTTTAATAGCAGTTGATACTATGGGAAATCCTATATTGGACAGGGTTTACGGTAGATACATAGGTTCTTCCACACCAAGAGAGGATTATGCCACTTGGATGATAAAAACCTCGGATGGCGGTTTTTTGATGTTGGGTTATACGGGTGTTGATCCCTCGCCTTCCGATAGTATGCATCTTTTTATGATAAAAACAACCCCTTTTGGTACCGTATCTTGGGCGAAAAGAATGGGCGTGAGTCCCATTGCCGTTGGAGAGGTTGATAAGGCTTGGAGTGTTATAGAGGATACGGGTGGATATATTCTCGCCGGACAAACGAATACATCACCGAATGCAGACTTTGACGCAATAGTTTTAAAAGTGGCCTCGGATGGGAGCGTTATAAAGTGGCAAAAGCGTTTGGGTAGGTTTAAGCTTGGAACCGATACGGTTCTGGCACATCTTCTGTTTGACATAGCAAAAGGACCAGACGGAAACTATGTTTTGGTTGGAAGGGTTGAGGACAGTTTAACAACCTACTCTTTGGGAGACCCGGAAGACTGGGATATTTATGTGGTAAAGATTGGACCCAACGGGGATACGATATGGACTAAAAGGTATAGGGGACAGCCAACACATACATTTGTATCTGGAAATAGGGAAAGCGCCATAGGTTTGACCATGCTCCCATCGGGAAACTTTGTAGTCGTTGGATATGCAAACACATGGGAAAGTCCATCAAACAATCCGGCTTATAAGGATATGCTGATTATGAAGATAAGGGGAACGGATGGCATGGTGCAGTGGGCAAAAAGGATTGTAAGCGACGGAACATATGACCTTTTCAGAAACGCATACTACTCAAACGGATATGTTTTTCTAACCGGTGAGTTAAACGGCGATGCGGTATTAATAAAAATGGATACATTGGGCAATCTGATATGGGCTAAGAGGTTTTCAACACCCTCAACGGATATAGGAAGATATGCCTTCCCAACAACCATAAATGGACAACAACATGTGGCGTTTTTACTATCGTCAGGGGGGTATGCCGTTTTGGTTCAATTGGATAGCGGTGGGAATTATTCAAGACCACCTCTTTGCGGATATTTAACGACAATAAACCCCCCAATTAGCAATGTGAGTCTTTATACAATACCCACAAGGGATAGCGTTTATAACCTATCGTTTTCTATAAACAACGCATCCGTGGAAACCGCAAGTGGAATAAACTCCAACAACCTTTGCCCCCTTAACGGCGATTACGAACTCGTTGTAGGGGAAAGGGAAAGTTGTAAGGATGCGATTGTTGTAAAATCTTCCAAGGGTGTTTTAAAATTGGATGTCTATAAAGCCGGAAATTATGAAATAAAGGTTTACAATGCAAGCGGAAGGTTGGTTAGGGAATTTAATGGTTATATGGGTTTGGGAGTACATACCTTAAACGCTCATAGCGGATTCTTCTTCGTAGAGATAATAAAGGACGATAAGAGTTTGGGAATATTTAAAGCGGTGATAATGTGATTATCTAACCATCACCTTATAAACCCTACCGCCTTCTTTTACAAAATAAATACCCCTTTTGAGGCGCACAAATCCCCTTCCTTTGAAAAACCTCCTGCCATCTACCGAATAAACTTCACCGCTTAGATAAACCCCGTATTTTGAGGGGTAAAATCCCTTCGTTGTCCTGTCTTTATTCTCAACATAGGATAATACAGGGCATATGGGGTTTGTGGTATAAAACAACCTTAAATAGAGCGTTGCGGAGTCCCCGGGTGGGAGGGTATAAGGTCCGGAAGACAACATGGCAGACCAATCGCTTATGGTATCGGATGGAAAGGATACATCACCCCTTAAAAACAAATATTTTACGCTATCGTCCATTACTTCAAACCAATCCGCATTTTTTATAAAAGAAATGTTTGAAAGCGGGTTCAAGGCCTGCAAACCTATATAACCGTTGAAACTGCCATCAACCGCCCCCATTAACAAACACCTATAAGTTGGATATAAGTATCCCGTATCCTTAATCGGCCTTCCAACATCAAAATCGGCGAAAAATCCGAGATAACCCGATACTGTTGAAGGTGTAGTATTTTTAACCGTAAATGCCAAATGTATAAAGGTGTCTCCGCTGTACCCGTATCCGGAGAGGGTGTATGCCAAACCGTTACTATCACCCTGTTCAATGTAATAGCCTTGCGGTACGAAGGGCATAACCTTAAATGTGTCCGTAGGGTAAAAGTCCCTATCGTTTCCGTCTTTACCTATCCAGGCATCGCTAACATTTGAATGGGAAATTCCAAAGGCAAAACTCCCCAAATATAGGTTGCCAACACCTCCATACCAAAGGTTAAAAAACTTTCCAGTTCTCGTAAAGGATACCTTTAAAGCGGTTGTATCAATGCTAACATATTCCCTTGGGGGATTACCAAAAGGTACGAGTATGTTGTTTATAGTGCTATCGCCATAAGAAATCTTTAAAACGAATGGTATATATTCACCGTCGTTTATACCACTTCCAAATATTTCAAAGGATACGGAAAAGGTGTCCGAGGCCGGGACAGTGGTATTAAAGGGTGGTGTGTTTACGGAAACCCGTGTATCGGATGTGCTTAGGGAGAAGGTTGCCAAAGAAGAGGATGCGGTGTAATTCTTTATTAAAACCACCAAAGTGTCAAGGCCCTCAAACCTCCCATCCTTTATTTGCCAGGATAAAACCCTCGGCAAAATCGTGGAAGGTGATGGCGTATTTTTTACCGCCTCCCAAGCGTTAACCCTACCCCAACCGTAAGAATTATTGGGATAAGGAGAACCCCAAGGAAAGGTATCGGTTGAGGAGGTTAAAATGTTATAAACATCGTAAAATGTTAAAGAAGGATTCTTTTGAAGCATTAATGCTATTATCCCCGCGGTTATAGGTGAAGATAGAGAAGTTCCGCTTGCGGTTCTAAAACCCCCGCCCATGTTTGTGGTCAACACAACTACACCCGGGGCAACCACATCCGGTTTTAATAGATTCCATGTGGGATAAGGCCAGTATATCGGATCGTTCCAAGGGTTTTTGTTAGGGGCGGGACCCTGTGATGAAAACGATGCCAATGTATCGCCGGAGTTTGTGGCCCCAACACCTATAACCAACGGATAGTTTCCGGGGGAGAAATTAACACCCGGTGTATTCCCCAACGCAAATACGGGAATAATCCCGGCCATTCTTAAAAGGTATATATCGTTCCAGTATTCAAGCGAGCCACTCGTATCACCGGTCTTCCAAGAGCCGTTATATACCCTTATGTCATAACCGGAGTCTATTTTCCATTCAAGGATCTTTGAAAAACCCAAGTGTGTTGCAACTTCGTTTGATGTTATGTAATATCCAAACATCCTAACAACCGCTATTTTTGCTCCGGGTGCCACACCCGTGCTATCCGCCACCAAAACACCGGATACCAAGGTTCCATGCGGGAGTATGGGTGAATCCGTAGGCCTTTCACTACCCTCAACCGCGTCATACCATATACCCGACCACTTCCCTATTAAATATGGGTGAGTCGTATCTATTCCGGTATCCATTATAACCACCAAAACACCATTCCCATCATAGCCATTTGCCCAGCAGGAATCGACCATAATTTTGTCCAATGCCCAAGAACCCGTTGAATTTGTTTCGTAATCCTCTATGGGTATAAGTTCAACCTTACCCGCTTTATGGTATCCAACGGCACCTATTAAATCCTTTATTTTGTTCAGGTTTTCCTTGAATGTATATACGGCCAATGCGTTCGCCGATGGTAAGGGTATAACGCTATCCGCGATTTTATAATTTTTTAAAAGGTTTGCCCTTTGAGTTGTTTGTAGTTTTAACATTTGGAACAGGGGCCTTACATCTTTAAACTTATAATCCGCAACATTACCAAGGGAAAAAATATACCAACCCATCATATTGCATATTTTATAGTTGAAAAACCCACCTTAAAATACTTGCTTGTCCTTGAAAGAAGTTAAAGAAATAATTGAGGGTGTTGTTAGGGGAAAGAAAACGGGGATTTTGAGGGTTTATAGAAAAATGTTCGGTGATCCCCTTTTGTATGTAACATTTTTGAAAGGCACCCCGGTATATGCCTACTCATTTCTCGTAAAGGATAAGTGGTATGATGGTCTTTTAAGTTATGAAGAAGTTGAGGATAACCTTTTCGGAAACCTCTTTGAATACGCCTTTAAAAAGCACGGACAAAAATATGTAGAGCACCTTGTAAGTTATTCAAACAGGGTTATTCAAGAGGCTTTAAGCGGCGCCGTAGAAAACAATTGGCAATTGGAGGCGGAATTTATACATGAGGATGAGGATACCGTAAGGGAAAGTATAGGAATTTTAAAGGTTAAAAGCGAGATTGAAGCCTTTGCCAAAACCTTACAATCACTTGGGGCAAAGGAAATATTTATACCCAAATTGGATAAGTTCATAGGTTATTACGCCCAAAGCGATTTAAGGGATATTTACAAGTTTATGGTTCGGACATTTGGGGATTGCGATAGCATATTTTCATCCCCCTTTGCAAACATTTTTATTATTCACAAGTACGGACAACCCGTTGTATTTTCCATGGAAAATGTTCTAATAGGTGAGGATGTGGAAAGGTTGATGAGTATAATTGAGGGTTCGGAAAGGGTGTTGTTTGGAGGTAAAATTAAAGAGGGGCAAAAAGTTGAAGTGCCCGTATTTAAAACCTATGGGAAACCGTTTTTAATAGCGTTAAGAGTAGGGGAAGGGTTCTTAACCCTTCATTTAAAGGGTGGTAGGGTTTATATGTTGGATGTAAAACCTATAAACACCGTTTTTTCAACAATTTCAGAATACAACGAGAAGATAAGTATTGTGCTCTATGATATACTCGGCAAGGAGACAAAAATTAAGTCTCAGGATATAGTTGATATGCGAATAAAAATCCTTTTGATGAAGTATCCCAATCCTCAGGAGTTTAAGGAAATTATTCAGAAGGAAAAGTTTTAAGGGTTTTTATATATTCCAATACGCTTTCCACAAATGGGGGTTTTTCAATGTTCAGTTTTGTATCCAATAGTATTGATGTTTTGGGTCTGATACCGAGGTCGGGTTTTATAATGTGAATTTTTGAATTTGACCTTAGGGCATCCTTTATCAAAACCGTACCTTCAAAGGGAGTTATCGGGGTTTTTCCCGTTATGTGATAAATCCCCGGAGATTTTTCCAAAACCTTTAAAATTTTCTTAGCCAAAAAATCCGCAGATGTGGGACAAACCAACTGTTCGTTATGCGTATAAATATCCTCATTTTTCAGGAGTTTTAAAGGCATGGTGCTAAAAAAGTTTTTCCCATTCTCTCCAAAAACCCAAGATGTTCTTATAACATAAGAATTTGTGCATATACTTAAAACCGCTTCTTCCGAAAGCATTTTTGTTTTTCCATACCAACTTATTGGGTTAGGTTTGTCGTCCTCGGTATAAAGACCAACTTTACCGTCAAACACATAATCCGTGGATATGTGAATAAGTTTAATGCCGTTTTTTTCGCAAAATCCGGCCAGAAGTTTTGGAAAAACAAAGTTTATATTATAACACTTCTCCCTCTCCCTTTCGGCCAAAGAAACATTTGTATATGCAACGGAATTTATAACAACACTTACACCCTCTAAAAACTCCTCCAAAAACCCTTCTAAACCCTTGATGTTTTCAAGATCAAAATCCTTACGGGTATGGAACTTGGCATCTTTTAAGGTATTCCTTAATGCGGTTCCGAGGGTGCCCGTTGAACCGAATACGGCTATCAAGGGTGGTATTATATATCCGCATAACAAACGGTTCGCCTTTAAAATACCCGCTTACTCGGCGGCCGTAGCTCAGTGGTAGAGCACCAGACTGTGGCTCTGGGGGTCGCGGGTTCGAATCCCGTCGGCCGCCTTTTGCGAATAGCAATTGTTGGGGCTACGGGGTTGGTGGGGAGGAAAATATTAGAAGTTTTGGAGGAAAGGTTCTGGAAAGAGAATCCCGAAATCATCCCCTTAGCCTCCCAAAAATCTGCGGGCAAAACATTGTACTTTTTGAATAAACCCATAAAGGTTTTACCTCTGGAATATGAAATTCCCGAAGTGGATTATGCGTTATTTTCGGCGGGTTCCGAAATATCCAAGAAGTTTGCCCCACTTTTTGTTGAAAAGGGAGCGGTTGTAATTGACAATTCAAGCGCCTTCCGTTTGGATGAAAAAGTACCCCTTGTGGTACCGGAAGTAAATCCGGAAGATATAAAAAATCACAAAGGTATAATATCCAATCCGAATTGTTCTACGATACAAATGGTCGTTTTTTTAAAACCCTTATTGGACGCCTTCGGCATAGAGGAGGTTTTTGTTGCGACATATCAATCCGTTTCGGGTGCAGGTATGAAAGGCTTAATGGCTTTAAACGAGGAGGAAAGGGGCGGGATATACGATGATACCCCTTTTCCCACAAGGATATACCGCAATGTTATCCCACAAATCGGGGATTTTTTGGAGGGTTATTCAACTGAGGAGTGGAAGATGATAAAGGAAAGCAAAAAAATACTAAAAAGCGATATAAAAATTTATCCAACAACGGTAAGGGTTCCGGTTGAGGTTGGACATTCAGAAGCGATAACGGTTATATTAAAGAGTTCTCCATCACTTGAAGATGTTTATCAGGTTTTGGAAAAGGCAAAGGGCTTAAAGGTTCTGAGGGATGGATATTCAACACCCATAGATATTGAGGATAAGGATTATGTTGTGGCAAGTAGGTTGAGGTTTAGTCCTGATAATTCAAAGGCTTTAAGCGCTTGGGTTGTGGCGAATAATTTACGAAAGGGTGCCGCAACTAATGCGGTTCAAATTTTGGAGTTTTTAATAAAAGGTGGATTGGAATAATATAATCCCACACCTTGAAGAACTTAGGAATAGAATAATAAGGGCATTTCTCATATACGCTCTAATTGTGGTTATAATGTGGTTTTTTCACGATTATGTTATAAGGTTTATCTCCCAACCCGTTGGAAAACTCTACATTTTTAATGTTCAGGATGCCTTTATGGTCAGGTTAAAGGTTTCATTAATGTCCGCCTTGTTCATATGTTTTCCCTACTTTGTTTTGGAGATTTGGGGGTTTATATCTCCCGCGTTATACCCAAATGAAAAACTTGCCGTGGGGCTTATCCTCATTTCAACCCTTATACTGTTTTATTTAGGGGCATTTTTGTCCGTTTTTGTGATATTACCCCGAGCAGTGGGTTTTTTGCTTTCTTTTTCTTCTGGATTTGAAACCGTAATAGGCGCAAACCAATATTTGGGTTTTATATTTTGGAGCACATTGATTTTCGGGGTTTTATTTGAACTTCCCGTTGCGGTGGGGATATTAACAAGGTTTGGGATAATAAACAGTAAGTTGCTAACCACGAGGAGGAGGGAGATGATAGTGGGTATAGTTATAGTGGCGGCGGTAATATCCCCTACCGTTGATGCGTTTAGTCTTATAATAATGTCCTTACCATTAATCCTGTTGTATGAAGTTAGTATATGGGTAGCCAAGGCTGTTGAAAAGAAATAATTTACGGCCTTAGAATATAAGCCGAATATGGGGGTTTATTCAAAGGAGAAGGTCTGGACTTATGAGGATTACTTAAAACTTGAAGATGACAAGCGTTATGAGGTTATTAAGGGGAGGTTAATAGAGATGCCCGCGCCAAACTTTGAACATCAAAGAATTTCAAGAAATTTGGGGTTTAAACTTTGGGAATTCGTTAAAGAAAAGGGTTTGGGGGAAATTTTATACGCACCCTTTGATGTTATACTATCCGAGGATATTGTGGTTCAGCCAGATATAGTTTTTGTCTCAACTAACAACTTAAAAGAAAACCTCAAATATGGAAGGTTATTCGGATCTCCGGATTTAATTGTAGAAATAGTTTCCCCATCAACCGCTAGAAGGGATACCGTTGTTAAGAAGGGTATATATGAGGAGCTTGGGGTTAAGGAAT
>CAYRSH010000063.1:0-8713 GCA_964426895.1 uncultured bacterium | reverse complement strand
CCCTTATTTTAAGGTTGTTTAACCTTTACCGTTTATACTTTTCAACTCCCCATAATAATACACCTTTGCCAAAAACGGAGGCTTTAACGCTTCAAGTGCCCCGCGGAAGACCATACCGCAAGCCGATGAGACATAAACACTCTCCTCTCGGCAAGGGTTTATCCACGCATTTAAAAAACAAAAACCCCAACCCCACCCATAAAGGTGAGATTGGGGACGCTAAGGAGATATGGGAGATTATTTAACTATTACGGTTTTAACCCCCTTGTCCGTTCTCACGATATAAACACCACTCGGGAGTTCAAACTTTGCATATCCGTTTATCTTACCACCCTTCACAAACCTACCAGAAGGGGTGTATATCCCAACATAGCCAATATATCCCGTTATTTCAACATAACCCTTTCCGCTCAACACGGCATAAGGAACTATTGTACTTGCTTTTTCACCTACACTTAGACCATCGTCATACCCCAGTACCGCCACCGGACAAGACCATTCGTTTGTAACACAAGATGCATCGCCCAAAACCAACATTAAGCTCGTATTGGTTTTCCTTGAAACCACCAAATCGCTTGTAATTGTATAAGGTGCCGCACCGGATCCCGTCCAAACCCTACCCGACCAACCGTTTGAAGCAGACCAAGCAACGGGTTGAATACAGGCCACAAGTACATCGTTTATTCCATCTCCGGTTATATCGGCAATCGTGGGTGCCGAGCAACCCTCAGAAGACTCCGTAAAGGTTGTTATAACCGAGCCGTCTATACCGCTTAAAACTGTATATGTACCCGATGGCCACGATGCATTACCTACCACTATATCTGGGTATGGGTCTCCGTTTAATTTTCCAACCGCGCCTGCAACATTACTTGATACGGAAGTCGTCCATAACAAACCAACTCCATGTTTAAACACGGCGACGCAAGAATTCCCGAGCGCTATGAGTTCGTCTTTACCATCACGGTCAACATCTTCGGCCATAACTGCTTGTGTTTGCCAAGAAGCCGGACCATATTCTCCACTTATAATCCCACCAAAAGCACAAGGCATGCTCCAAGTCCATTCATAGGCACCGTTTATAGCCGTACGACAGTTTATAGTGTTATTCGTCAATGGGAAACATACTTCCATAGTGGCATCCCCATCAAAATCGCCGAGTACCGGTGTTCCGACATCTGCCCCCATATTTGCCGACCAGTTTTCGGAATAACCACCAGCATTTCCGTTTACGGATACGGCCCAAGAACCTACACCCCTGTATATTTCCGGATTACCATCACCGTTTACATCGGCTATTGTTAAGTTGGAATGGTATTCACCCTCACTCCTCCTATAAACTTCACCACAGGAATAATTACCCTTAGTGAAATACCCCTCAACATCTCCCCATTCATCCGTTTCCGTAAGTGGGCAGTATACGGCGCCGTTTGTCCCTATAACACAATCCCCCGCCGCTTGGTCTGCCCAAAAGGAATTATCGCACATAACCCCTCCCGTGTGTGTAAGGAATACATTCGGAGCACCGTCAAAGGCACCCCTGTCATCTCCGGAATAGAATATCTCAGCCGCTCCATCGCCGTTTATATCCGCCGTCGTTACAAAGATGTACGAATCGTTGGGATCCGTATGGTCCCATTGTTTTGATACAGAAGCCGGGGCGGAACACCTCCAAGGGGCCCTACCGGTTTTCTTATAATCGTGTCTCCCCTGTCTCCAATCGGGGTCATTGGGGGAATAAGGTTGTGCAAACAAACCCCCCACCAACAGGCCTATTAACGCGAGTATTAAATATAGCCTTTTCATTATCCTAATATTATATAACTGAAAATTTTGCCAGGGGGTGTGGCAAAGGCTTTAAAAATTATTTCCTGATACTCAAATAATATTTCTTTCCCCCATATAATACCCAGTCCTATGACCGAAAAGGAAATCAAGAATAAAAGGCGGGAATTCCTAAAAAACATCGGAAGGCTAATCGGTTATGGAACTCTTGGGGGGTTGTTTGCGGGTTTCGGTAGGTCCCTTTGGCCGAACATCCTTTACGAACCCCCAAAAAGGGTTAGGCTAATAGATCCAAAAAACTTAGCTGATGGTATGAATTATTTTCCCGAGCAGAGGCTTTTCGTTTTTAAGAGGGGAAGCGAGGTTTGGGCTATTTCCGCCGTATGCCAACACCTCGGATGTACGGTGAATTTCGTTCCCTTCGGTGAGAAGGTAAAGAAAAAGATTCTCGGAGAGGTTATAGAAGAGGAATGGGAATTCCACTGCCCGTGCCATGGCTCAAAATACACACAGGAAGGGGATATATATGAAGGTCCTGCACCCAGAGGGTTGCCCCATTATCCCCTTGAAATAGACCCCGCTACGGGTTATCTCGTGGTTGATATGTCAAAAGAGGTGAAGAAGGATTGGAGGTTAAAACTCTCATAAAGGAGGGATAATTATGAAGGAAAAACTCTATCAGGTTTGGAGGGCACTTATATGGACATTTGACCCTGCGGATAGGGGGGAAGCCGGTAAGGCCATAACCAGAAACTTCTGGCTCCACTGGTTCCCCCCGAGGATGACGAAGGAAAGTTTATCTTGGGGGTATTCCCTATGGTTGGGAACCATTTCCGCGGTTCTGTTTTTTATACTAACCATAACCGGTATAATCCTTATGTTCCTTTATGTTCCCTCCGTTGAAAGGGCATACCAATCAATAAAGGACCTTGAATATGCCGTTTCCTTTGGGTGGTTTTTAAGGAACATGCATAGGTGGTCGGCCCATATGATGGTTGCCGCCGTATTCCTACACATGTTAAGGGTTTTTTACACGGGGGCTTACAAAAACGGCATAAGTCATATGGCAAAAAGGCAAATAAACTGGGTTGTGGGTATGATTTTGTTGGGTGTTACGCTGCTGCTATCTTTCAGCGGATACCTACTCCCTTGGGACCAGTTGGCCCTTTGGGCGGTTACGGTTGGAACGCAAATAGCGATGTCTGTCCCGTTTATAGGCGATGAGATATACTATGTTTTGGCGGGTGGTACGAGGTTGGACCAAAACGCCTTAATAAGGTTTTATACCTTGCATGTGATATTTTTACCGGCTTTACTTTTGGTATTGTTCTCTTACCACATGTGGAGGATTAGGAAAGATGAGGGGCTTGCTATAACGGAACAGTTTAACATAGCGAGGAAAAAGGGAGAAGCGGTACAGCCGGAAATGGTATTCTCAACACCTTGGGCTGTTAGGAGGATTGTTCTCGTATCCTTAGGCACATTGGTTTGGGTTATGTTTCTCTCGGTATTCTTGAAATCACCCTTGGAGGAACCCGCAAGCCTTGAATGGACACCCAACCCTGCAAAAGCACCTTGGTATTTCCTATGGTTGCAGGAGTTGGTGGCCATAACGACTATAAGGATAGGTGGATTTACATTAAACGGGGGATTTGTTGGAGGGGTTTTGATCCCCGCAATTCTCGGCGGTGCGGCAACCATATGGGCATTTATAGACAAGAGTCCGGCGGAAGCTACGGGGGTTTGGTTCCACAGGAGTAGGCTCGTTCAAAACTTGGTATTCACTTTCTTCGTTTTAATTATAGTGGGAATGATAATTTTCGCCATGTACTTCCGCGGGCCATATTGGGGTATTTACTGGCCTTGGGCTTGGCCTGAATTGCCGGAAATAATTTAAAAAGGAGGTAAAAAATGGAGCAAAAGCCTCAACCTCAAAAGCAGGTTTTACCCGATGTTAAAGATGACCCATTTCCTTATGATTCTTGGATAATTTACGGGTTGGCGGTTATAGGTGCCTTCCTTTTGGGTTTGGCCATATACAAGGAGTTAAACCCCGAATATATAAAGTATCAGAGGGAATTTAAGGCTCTGGTTGAAAAAAAGTTCGGAAAGGAGGCCGCCGCATCCATAACATTTGGCGTAAAACAGATATGGATACCCGAGTTGAACAAAACCGAAAGGTGTATAACCTGCCATATGGGTTATGAGTGGAAAGGGCTTGAAGGTGAAGATGTTCCGAAAGTTTTCAGGACACACCCGGACATAGAAGGCCTTATAGCAAAGCATCCATTTAATAAGTTCGGATGTACGACATGCCACGGGGGTCAGGGTTTTGCAACCAATGTGAGGGAAGCGCATGTCATAAACGAGGGTGGAAAGAAGGTTAGGTGGCTTGAACCCCTGTTATCTTCCGAAAAGGCAAAGGAATACGGCTTCAAAGACTGGCAAAAGGCTCCGTTAGTTGAAATAAACTGTAATATTTGCCACAGATACGAGGATAGTCTTCCGGGCACCCCTTATATAAACCTTGCGAAAAGGTTGGTTGAAGAAAAGGCTTGTAGAACCTGCCACATAATAAACGGAGAAGGGGGACAAATAGGGCCGGATTTAACATACGAGGGTTCAAAGATGCCGGAGATGTTTGACATGAGGGGAACATATTACGAGATAAAGGACGGAAAACCGGTACCTTCTGGAAGGACTATACAGGAGGAGATTGAGAGGAGGGGATTACCCTTAACAATATTCTCTTGGCACCTATTACACTTTGAAGAACCAAGGTCTATAACCCCAACTTCAAGCATGCCCAACTTTGGATTTACGGATGAAGAGAAGTTGGCCTTAACTATGCTCGTAATGTCTTGGAAGAAGGTAAAACTCCCGGCTGAATATATACCGATGCCGAAGAAGGGGGAGGTAATACCCCAAGCGGATACATCCAAAAAGGCCGAGGAAACCGTTTCGGCGGATTTGGTAAAGAGGGGTGAGGAGATATTTAAACAAAAGTGTACGGCCTGCCATCAGATTGATAAAAAACTCGTAGGACCCGCCTTAAAGGGCTTGTTTGACAGGAGAAAGGAGGAATGGGTTTTTGCCATGATTATGTACCCGGATTCAATGGTTAAGAACGATCCGGAAGCAAAAAAACTGTTTGAGGAATATAAAGTTCCTATGGCCGTGCCCGGTGGTATAACGGAGGATGAGGCAAAGGCCGTAATTGAATACTTAAAGCAGGCAACTAAGTGAAGGTTTCGTTTATAACCGGTGGGACATCCGGCATAGGCCTTGCGATAGGTGAATTGTTTGAGAAAAAGGGTTATAGGGTTTATGTTTGTGGTAGGAGGGAAGGTTTTGAAAGGTTTAATTACGTCAAGGCGGATGTTAGTAAGTATGAAGAAGTTAAGAGGGCTGTGGAATACATTGTGAGTAAGGAGGGGAGAATAGATGTTTTGGTTGTGAATGCGGGCATAGGTAGGGTTGGGTATGTGGAGGAATTTCCAATAGAGGAATGGGAAGAGGTTATAAACATCAATCTAAACGGGGCTTTTTACACGGTTAAGGCCGCACTACCCTATATAAACAGGGGTGGGAATATAATTTTCATAGGTTCGGTGGCGTCAAAGGAGGCTTTTGCCGGATGGTCCGCCTATTGCGCCTCAAAGTTTGGGCTTTTAGGGTTTGCCAAGAGTTTGGCGGATGAACTCAGGGGAAAGGTAAAGGTTTCCTTCGTTATGCCCGGGGCGGTTGATACGGATATATGGAACTCAGTAGGATACAAACCCCCAAGGGAGGCAATGCTGAAACCCGAAGATGTAGCAAGGGTTGTTTTGGAAATAGTTGAAAACCCGGGTTGGATAAGGGAGATGGAAATATTACCAAAGGGTGGGATACTTTGAGGGTTGTGGGTATACCCGCAAGGTATGGCTCAACGAGGTTTCCGGGGAAACTTTTGGCGGAAATAAATGGGAAACCCATAATAGTTTGGGTTGTTGAAAGGGTTTTAAAGGTAAGGAACACGAGGGTTATAGTCGCAACGGATGATGAGAGGGTAAAGGAAGCCGTTAATGGTTTGTGCGATGTTGTATTAACACCTACGGATTTACCTTCCGGAACGGATAGACTAGCATACGCTTTAAAGGATTTTGATGATAAAGTAAAAATCGTAAATGTCCAGGGGGATGAACCCTTCATAAAACCCGAAATGGTTGAATACCTTTTTAACATGATGGAAAACGAAGATGCGGACATTTACACCCTTGCAAAAAGGGATAAAATGGACGAAAACCCCAACAGGGTTAAGGTGGTTTTGGATTCAAGGGGTTATGCCCTTTACTTTTCAAGGAGCCCCATACCATACGGTTCAAGGGAAGGATTGATACACATAGGCATATACGGATATACGAAGGGGAAACTCTTAGAATTTTCAAAACTTCCAAAACCTGATATAGAAAAAACGGAAAGGTTGGAGCAGTTGAGGGCGTTATATTACGGTTGGAGGGTTAAGGTTGGGATAGTGGAATACGAGGGGATAAGCATAGATACACCGGAAGATCTGGAAATCGCCCGTAAAATGTTGGAATGAATTTAAGGGAATTTGTATTAAAGGCCATAGAAGAGGATGCACCCTTTGGGGATATAACATCGGAGGTTTTCAAGGGGAGAGAGATAAAGGCGGTTATACTCGCAAAGGGTGAAGGGGTTTTTTGTGGGGATGGGGTTTTAAGGGAGTTTGAAAGGGTTTTTAACTTTACGGTTAAAAGTGTTTCCGATGGTTTTGGTTTTAAATACGGGGATGTTTTGGCGGAGATAAAGGGGGATGCGTATGATATACTTTTATGCGAGAGGACGGTTTTAAACATAATATCAAAACTTTCGGGAATAGCAACGCTAACGAAAAGGTTTGTTGAGTTGGCCGGGGATGTTCCCATATACGATACGAGAAAAACAACGCCTTTAATGAGATTTTTGGAAAAGTATGCGGTTAGGGTTGGGGGTGGATATAACCACAGGCTAACCCTATCGGAAATAGTGATGGTTAAGGATAACCATAAGAGGATAGCGGGGGGGATAAAAAGGGCCGTTGAAATGATAAGGGAAAGGTTTGGAAGGCATGTGTATATTGAGGTTGAGGTTGAAAACCTTGAGGAGTTAAATGAGGCTTTGGAATGCGGTGTTGATTGGGTTTTGTTGGATAATATGGATATTGGGACATTGCGGGAGGCGATAAATATGGCTAAGGGAAAGGTTAAGGTTGAGGTTTCTGGGGGTGTTAGCCTTGAAAATGTTAAGGAAATAGCATCATTAAAACCCGATAGAATTTCCGTAGGGGCAATTACAAAAGCCGCAAAACCAATTGACATGAGTTTAGAAGTTGTGGAATGGTAATAGTTTGCGGTGGGGGTATTGTGGGGTTGGCGATTGGTAGGAGGTTTTTAAAAAAGGGTTATAAGGTTTTGGTTATTGAGAAGGAAAGGGAATTGGGGGTTCATGCATCCGGAAATAACAGCGGTGTTATCCATTCGGGGATATATTACAAGCCGGGAAGTTTAAAGGCAAAGTTGTGCATAAGGGGGAATTTTCTGTTGAAGGAGTACATTAAGGAGAAGGGTTTGCCGTTGGTTGAAAGGGGTAAGGTTTTGGTTTGTAGGGATGAAAGGGATTTAAAAACCTTGTATGTTTTAAAAGAAAGGGCGGAATTGAACGGTATTAAGGTTGATGTGCTTGATGAAAAGGCTTTAAAAGGAGTTGAACCCTATGCAAAAACTTATGAAAAGGCTTTGTATGTGCATACCACGGCCAATACGGATCCGAAGGCCGTTTTAAGGTCTTTAAAAGAGGATATTGAGGGTTTGGGGGGAAGGGTTTTAATGGGTGTTGAGTTTTTAAAGCCTTTGGGTAAAAACGAGGTTTTAACAAATGTGGGGAAGTTTGGTTATGATATTTTTATAAACGCCGCGGGTATTTATGCCGATAGAGTTGCCCATAAGTTTGGCGATGGGTTGGACTATAAGATATTGCCCTTTAAAGGGGTTTATTGGGAACTTTTAGGGGATGTTGATGTTAAGGGGAATATATACCCTATGCCGGATTTGAATTTACCATTTTTGGGTGTTCATATAACAAGGCATCCGGGCGGAAGGGTTTTTGTGGGCCCGAATGCCATTTTGAGTATTGGAAGGGAGGGGAAACCGGGTTTTGAAACTCCGGGGATATTGATCGGGTTTTTTAATGTTGTGCGTTCGGAAAGGGGGATTTTGAGGTATATGTTTAAGGAGTTGGGGAAAATGTTTTTTGGAGTAAGGGGGGATGTTAAGGGTTTAATAGAAGGGGACTTTAAACTAATAGGCCCGGTTAAATACGGGATAAGGGCACAACTCGTGAATGTTAAAACTTGGAAGATGGAAAACGACTTTTTGGTTATAAAAAGGGATAATGTAATACACATTTTAAACGCCGTTTCACCCGCCTTTACATCTTCCTTGGCATTTGCGGAGTATTTGGTTTCACTCCCCGGAACTTCTTAAAAACTATAAACACCTTTGGGGAAACTATCATATGAACCGGTATCCCGAAAACATTATACCTGATTTTTGGGTTTTAGTCGCTTATCGCTATAAGAAGGACATTGGTATCGCCCTTAAACCTATCAACCAATTCGTTTAAATGGGGTATTTCCGAAACGCAAGAACCACACCAAGTAGCCCAAAAGTTTATAACAACCGTCTTACCCTTCAAATCCTCTTTGCTTATGGTATCCCCTTTTAATGTTATGGCCTTGAAATATCCGAGGGTATCGAACTCAACGAGTTTCCTAAGGGAGTCCGTTGTTATTTTCAAACTATCCCTTACAAAGCGCAAAACAAAAGTGTCGCCACGATAAAAGTATATATAACTTGCCGCCTTTAAATACCTCGCCGTATCACCCACG
>CAYRSH010000062.1:0-8739 GCA_964426895.1 uncultured bacterium | reverse complement strand
TTATGTCAAGGTATCCGTCTCGGTTTAAATCGGCAACCGTTGCACCATAACTACCAGACGAATCAAGTCCCGTTGGTTTAAACCATATATCGGTATATACACTTTGGTAAAAGTTTCCGAAAACATTCCAATATACCTTTGGGGGGTTTGTGGGTGGAAACCAATCCCTATAATAAAGACTACCAATATACGCATCAAGAAAACCATCGTAATCCAAATCCGCAAAGAATACCGGATGTGTCCCCGCACCGTACAAACAGGGTGTTGTATCCCATTGATGATAACCCGAGGGAGAACCGAAAAATATCTTTGAACACTCCCTACCCTGAGGGTTTAACTGGAAGGAATCCCTCCATACACCTACGAGTATATCGGGATAGCCGTCCATATTTACATCCGCAACATATGGGGTTTCAACGGATCCCGCCTTCAAATAAACCATTCTACTCGTATCAAAGGGATAATCGTAATAAACCCTTATTCCGGTTTTGCTTCTCGGCTCCATAACGCTTAAAACATAGTCCAAAATACCGTTTCCGTTTAAATCCCCAACCCAAACCGCATCATGACACATGCTATCGCCATCCGCACGATACTTCCAATATACGGGTGAAAATGTCCTGCTACCGGAGTTTATAAAAACATGCTGGTATGGATAAGCAAACCACCACTCGTTGTTCGTAAGTATTATATCCACAAGGCCGTCGCCGTTTAAGTCTAAGTCCTGTCCTAAAATCCTTATACCGTTTGACCAATACATATGCAAACCCAAGTTCCAAGTCCTCACCTTATTATCCGACCAGAAAACCGTATCGCCACCGTAATAGTAATACTCCCTACCCCTCAAAAAATCCACGCCTTTATGCATAACAGTATAGCATAGAATTAGTTGCATAAGTAGAAATTGTATAGGTGTTTGGGTTTTACCACACGGAAACTTTTTCTATCGTATAATAACCGCTATGCGTAAGTTTGTGGTAATACTCCTGCCTATGTTGGCGTTTGCCCAAGAAAGCGAGGAGATATACCGTGAGGAGCAACCAACACGGGTACAGGTGAGTTCCGAAGTGTTCGGCGCCACCACACTAATAGGTACCCCTATAAACGATTTGAGCGGGCTTTCAGCCCAATCAACGGGGGATCTTCTGAACATTCTAAGGGCTCGTGCGGGCGTATCCGTAAGTTTTGCAAACAAATTCACCCTTGCCATAGCGGGCATATATGCCGGGGAAGCGGCGAGTGAGGTTTCAAGGCTTCCAATTGGTTTGTCAGAAGCATATGTTCAGTTGGATACATTTGTATTGCCGATAGGGGGATTGGGAGAACTTAGAATGGGAAGGCAAATTGTTAACTACGGAATGGGTTTGGCATTTGGTGATTATCACGGATTTGGTACCAATGCCATAAGGTTTGCATACAGGTTTAGCCCGGCATGGGATTGGTATTTGCATATATTGTATGCGAAATCAAACGAAGGCGGTGCAAGGCAGGTTGAGTATTTCTGGTATCCCTTTGCCTACTATAATGAAGCGACAAACCAACAGGCCTTTGAATGGATATACACAAAGTACGATTTGGAAACATGGGCTTTGATATTCGGTAAATCAAGGGGTGATAGGGGGATTTATGATTTCTTCGTTTATGGCGCCGCAATGACGGAGGACAGGGGTTTGGGCGGAGGTTTTAACCCCTATTGGGTGGGGGGTTATATAAATATCGGACCCATTGGGAATTTCTTTATGGACGGTGAATTGGGTTATATGACCGGAACATGGGGTTCAAAACAAGAGGTGTGTTATGACTTTTGCGACCAGATTTATAACATAACCGGTGGGGAAAAACAACAAATAAACGCGTACGCAATAGCGATAAGGGCATCCTATGATTTTACGGATCAAATCACGGGTGGGTTGTCCTTCTTCACATTCAGCGGTGATAACCCCAATACAAGGGGTATGTACGAATCTTGGTTGTCCCCTCTTCCAAAATCCGGTATAAGTGCTTACAGTCCTTGGACACACTGGACGGGTATGGGTGAAGTGTTTATCTGGAATTACAGACCCGATAATTGGAGGAGTATATACTTCTTCAATCCGACGAACTTTGTCGTGGCTAACCTGAACTTTATATACAAGGCCTTCCCAATACAGCAATCGTTGGTTATTAGGGCTGATGGGTTTATGTTTGCCGAAGCCGCATCCCCAAGCGGGGTTGATTCCTACCTCGGTAGCGAGTTTGATCTGGCCTTGAAGTTTTCATACGCAGATATAGCCGATGTGGGCATAACCTTTGGGTATTTTGTGCCGAGTACGAGGTTCCAAAATACCGGTTGGTCAAGGCCTTCAAGGTTGGACCTCGTTCAGGCGGGTTTGGTACCGGCGGACTACCAAATCTTGAAAATAACCGGGAATTCTTATGTGGTCAGGCTTTGGATATACAGGTCCATAAACTTCTTCTGATAAGTTGCCCTTCGTAGGAACTTTAACAAACGCTTTAAGCGTTGCAATTGGGAGTTTATTGGGTGGTATTTTGGGAGGCTTTATAAGTGAAAGGGTGAAGGAGAACATTCTAAAAATCCTCAGTATTATAACCTTGGCCATATCCTTTAAAATGGTAATTGATGGGGATATTGTCAAGGGGGCAGCCACGGTTCTATTGGGATACATGGTTGGAAAATCTTTAAGGTTATCGGATTTCCTTGAAAGGTTCGAGAATATGGGAGGTGTTATCGCCTCATCCGTTTTGTTTTGCACAGGTCCTATGACGGTTTTGGGTTCTATAAAGGATGCGTTTGGCGATCCGGAAATATTGATTATAAAGGCACTGTTGGACGGATTCGCCTCTGTTACATTTGCGAGCATATACGGATATAAGATAATACTTTCTTCCTTGGTGGTTCTAACGGTTCAAGGTGGTATAGGGTTGGCTTCCATACTTATAGGAGGTGGAAATCCGGAACTGACCGTTTTAAACTCCGCAGGGGGTATGATACTTATGACGATAGCGTTTAACCTTATGGGGTTTTGGAAGTTTGAAACCGCGAACCTTTTAATGGCATTCCCAATTATCCCGCTATGGTATTTCTTGCGATTTTAGGCCAGAAGGTAATATCAAGGCCCGATATTGAATACGGTTTTTATTGGAATTACAAGAGTGGTCCCTACTTTTCCATACTCTCGCATCAAAATGATAGAGTAGAAGAAAAGGTTTTCTTAGAGTTTGACAAGGTAATTGTATCCTTTATCCTCGTAGGCGATACCCTCGCAATAGCGGCAGAAAACTATTGTGGGTTTTATCTGATAACATACAAGTCTGAAAAACCGATAAAATTGGGCGAATTTAAGGGTTGCAACCGTTTTACATTCTTTGCATACGATACGGGTGGGATATATGTGGCGATACCCAAAGGGAGAAAATTAAACATTTATAACTTTAAGGATAATGAATTTAAACTTGTTAAAACAAAAGTTTTCAACTTTAACCCCAAGATTTGCGATGTAATAAACGGCGAATTCGTATGCGTTCCATACAAGGGGGAAATTTACGAAGGCGGTTTTTTGGACGATTCAACCTATTACGCCATTGAGGGGAACACGGTCAAAGTTTTCAGAAATAAGGAATTGTTAATTGAAAAAAGTTTGGATAAAAAGCCTTTATCGGTTTCGGCATCCCATGGGTTTTTATACATAGCAACGGTTGAAGGTATATATTGCATAGATTTAAACACAAAGGCGGAGGGTTTTGTTGAGTTTCCTTCATTAAAGGTTTATTCCGCAAAATACTCCTTTATGGTATTGGTGGAGGATTTGGATGGATGTTTAAACATTTTCAAACCAATTTTTAGACCTCCGTCCTTAAAGTTTTTATTAAGGGCAAACACGCGGTTCTGCAAACAGGGTTAATTAGCCCCTCCTCAAAGCAATGAGGGCCATAAGAACGGACATAATGATGAGGATTATATACCCGTAGGTTTGATTAAAAGGGAGTAAAATATCTCCAAAAAACGTAAGTGTTATCACAATAGAACCGGGTATCCACCTTTTACCCACCTCACTACCCCAAAACGCAATTAAGTTAAAGTACCCGCTTAATACCGAAATTAAATCCGCTATAACAACCATAACAAAAGAACCAAAACCACCAATATAAAACCATATTACAATTAGGGGAGTAATCAGTATAAGGTCTAATGCAAACCATACGAGCCATTTTATTCCAAAATCCCTTAACGCGGGTCTTATAAAAGGAATGGCGTATTGTAATACCCCGATAACCACTAAGGAACGGGAAATTAACAATAACCAATCCTTTTGGAAAATACCGTACAACCCCTGAAAGATGAATATAACAAATATGAATAAATAAAGCCTGCCCCTGATACTTTGATAACCCAACTCCCAAACCTTTACAAGTTGTGCAAGGGCTGTTAAGAAGGAGATTAAAATAAACGCCGTTTTCATATAACAATTATATAGGGGATATATTACCGAAAAGGTTTTTTATTCATCCGTATGGCATTTATGTCTCACTGTGTGGCCGTATAAAGCACAAAGTGAGAATACCCCTAGATGACCGATGTATGATGAATTACCTTATGGCGTCTTAAAGGTTTGTTGAAACTCATCTACCACAGCCATATCGCTCACTCAAACACTATTTCAACCCTTCTATTCTTAGCCCTACCCTCTTCCGTATCGTTTGGGGCTATGGGTTTTTTTGAACCGTAGCCGATAACATTTATCCTTTTGGGGTCTATCCCGTTTCTTATCAGATAATCCGCAACGGCCTTTGCCCTCCTTTCCGAAAGTTTTTGGTTATACTCTTCCGTACCTATGATGTCGGTATGACCCGCAACGGTTATCCTTATGTTGGAATGCTCCTTTAAAAACTTTACAAGTCTGTTCAGTTCAAGTTTTGATTCCGGTTTTAATTCCGCCGAATTAAAGTCAAAGAATATATTGTTTAAAACAAATTTTGCCCCCTTTTCAATTGGTTGTAGGGGTATTTCTAAGTATTTCTCCTGATAATGTCTTAAACCCTTTAAATCAAAGTTAAAGGATTGAAAGGCGTGCAATGTATCCAAAGGTTCTGCGGTTAGTCCGTAAAACCTCTCGGATGGCAGGACCACGACAAACTGGCCGTTTTCATCGGTTTCGGATGAAAACCAAACTTTACCCGTTTCCAAATCTTCAATTGTTATTTTGGCTTTTAAAGGTTGCCCGGTTTTCGCATCAAAAACCTTACCCCTAACTAAGTTTACGGGTTCCGGCATTAACTCCCTCTGTTTATCGGTTAAACTATCCCTATTGGGTATGCTCGCCCTGTAAATATGGTATATCTTTACCCCCGTTTTTTCATCAACGGAATCAATTCGTGAAAAATATATCCAATCCGCACTTGCGGGTATTGAGAAGAATATATCATCTTCGTGCGTATTGTAAGGATAACCGAGGTTTTCGGCTTTTGTCCATTGGTTTTCACCAACCATTTTACTAACGAAAATATCATACCCTCCAAAACTCGCCCAACCGTTTGACGCAAAGTAAAGGGTTTTCCCGTCGGAATGTATGAACGGTGAAATTTCATTACCCGGTGTATTGACATTAGGACCCAGGTTTATCGGTTCGCCCCAACTCCCATCCTCATTTCTAACGCATATCCAGATGTCTAATCCCCCATAACCACCCGGCCTGCTTGACGAAAAGAACAGATATTTCCCATCGGGAGACATGGTGGCCTGGGCATCCCAATACCTGCCGTTCGGGGGACTCCCGGCGTTTTTGGGTTCTCCCCAAGAGTTCCAACCGTTCCTCCTCTCGGAAAAGAAAATATCCATACTCCCATAACCGTCCCTTATACCACCTCCCTTTTCCTTAGGTAAGGGCTTGTACTTTGAGTTGTAAGCCAATATTAGTGTTTTATTATCCGCAGATATTCCGCTAACACCTTCGGAAGATGGGGAGTTTAAATTTTTAAGGTTTATGGGCTCCGACCATTTATTACCCGTCCTCGTGGTTATCCATATATCCTCCCTGCCCTCTCCCCCCTTTCTGGTTGATACGAAAACCATTACCCTGCCATCCGCACTTATTACCGGTGAATAATCCCCACCCGTTCCATCGCTTAGAAGGTAATACGACTTTATAGGCTTTACGAGTTCCTTTATCTGCTCAACCTTAACATTTTTAAATCTTCGCCTGTATATATCCCGTAATACTTGGAAATCCTCAATCTTTTTATAAACATCGGATTTTAGGGGGAAATATTCGGGATAGTTGTATCCGGCCTCTGAAAGGTATGTCTTTAAAAGGCTTATAGCCGTATCAAATTCGTAAGCCCTGCCGTAGGATAATGCCGCGTTTAATAGCGCTTTTAACCTCAAAGTGTCGCCATAGCCCGCCTTCTTGGACGCTTTATAAAAGTAAAAGGCCGCCGAGTCGTATTTTGCTATGCTGTAATAAACCCATCCAAGTTGGTAGTTGTCTTCATAGGTGTCCTTTGTATATTTGCTTTTGAGTTCGGAAAACTCTCTGTTTTTGAAGTAAGCGGAATATCTATCATTTATTGGAGGAAAAAGGTCAATGTATGCGAAGATTATTACCATTTTAAAGCCCTTAAAATGCTTAAAAATACCCCAAGTCCGTCCTCGCTTCCCAAAATCTCATCGCTTGCCCTCTCCGGATGGGGCATAGTTCCGAAAATCCTTCCATCCTCGGATATTATAGCCGCTATATCATCCTCCGACCCGTTTGGATTTTCTTCATACCTGAACACCACTTTAAATTTTTTGCCATCGCCCTTTATGTACCTTCCATCCGAATGCGCTATTGGGATTTTAACCCTTTGACCTTTTTTAAACATATTTGTAAAGGGTGTATCGTTGTTTTCAACTATAAGGGTTTGCCATTCACATATAAACCTCCCGTTTGCGTTTTTGGTTAGGGCTCCGGGTAAAAGTTTGCTCTCGGTTAAAATTTGAAAACCGTTGCATATTCCGAGTATATAACCCTTAAAATCCCATAAGGCCTTAACAACGGGGGAAAAAGATGCCAAAGCCCCCGGTCTTAAATAATCCCCATAAGAGAAACCCCCGGGTAATACTATGAGTTGGTAGTTTTTTATATCGGTCTCCTTATACCAAATATATCTAACATCAAAACCCGCCTTTTCAAGCGCCCAATATGTATCCCCATCGCAATTACTACCCGGAAATACTACAACGCCCGCCTTAGGTTTCATACACTCTTGGGTGGGGCTTTGGGGGCATCGGGTGGTGGCGTGGCGTTCCAATCAATTTTATGAAAGCCTGCCTTCTTTTTCTTCTTAGCCAACCCTAAGGAGTATAAAGTTAATTCCCTCTTTAACAACTGTATTGCCAATGCTGGGTCAACACCCTTTGGGCATGCGTCGGAGCAGGCGCCCGCAAAGTGGCATCTAAAAGCACCCTCAACCAATGAAGAGACAACCGCCCTATCAACTATATAACCCTCATCTCTACTATCCGCTATATACCTATAAGCGGCGGTTAGAGCCTGAGGTCCCCAAAAGTCCTCGTTTCCGGATACCACCGGACAAGCGGCAACACAGGCACCGCACTTTATACAATAAGAAAACTGCAAGTAATCCTCAACATCTTCCGGTGTTTGTAGGTATTCTCCGGTTGGATTTTCAAACTCTTCTGGGTCGGAATATCTAATTATGTAGGGTTTTACCGCCCTGTGGTTGTCAAAAAACTTTCTCAAATCCGGAACGAGGTCTTTTATAATCATATAGTTGTTCATAGGTTCAACTGTTATGGTGTCGGAGTTTAGTTTTAATATCTGGGTTTGGCATGCAAGCATCATTTTGCCGTTAATCTTCATAGCACAGGAACCGCATACACCCATTCTACAAGACGCCCTAAAAACCAGAGAACCGTCAAGGTTTTCCTTTATGTAATATAGCCCTTCCAAAACCGTCATGCCCTTGAACACGGGGACGGTATATTCCTTAAACTCCGCTTTGCGGTTTTTCGGTGAATACCTGAGAACTTTAAAGGTTATGTTTTTTGTTTCCTTCATGAAGTTGGTATTATATGCTGGAAGTTGATTTTACAACCCTCCCCTCACCAAAATCACCCCAAGCATAACCACGATCAAGGCTAATAACAGGTTGATACGCCCTATCCAAGAAGCCAATTTTCTCATACGAAATGCGTCTACGGATTCGGGATTTTTCATCCTTAGGTTTGTGGCCTTGGGTCCTATAACGAAGTCGTGTAACGCGCTAATGCGCGGCCAAAAGAACCTTCCCAAAGTCTGCCGTTTAAAAATCTTTCCATCCAAAACCACGATAGGCCAAATTAAAAATTCCACTTGGGATTAACAAACCCAAACAAATCCAACTAATAAATCGGTATAATACCAGTGCTAAAAAGAGCATTCCACCTATCCATATAATGGCCGAAAGTATATGCAACCAAACGGAAAGTAGATATAAAGCCTTTATTATGTCTTCCCGGTTTAGAGTTTTGTTTCCAAAAATTCTTTAAGCGCTACGGCGTTATTATGGACCCTATCCTTGGCGCTGAAAAGGAGGGTTATGGTGCCTTTTCTTATGGCTTCTAACAAAGGTTGCCAAGATTCGGGTTTGGTTTCCAACTCGGCAAAGTATCGCCGTTTAAACTCCTCCCACTTTGCGGGGTTATGGTTAAACCATTAACCATCCGTCCAGTTGAAGGGCTTCCTTTTTTACACCCCT
>CAYRSH010000061.1:0-8843 GCA_964426895.1 uncultured bacterium | reverse complement strand
CCCTTTAACGCCTTAACCCCCCAGGGATAAGTTTTACCCAAATTAACAACCCGTAGCATAAGAGGTTATTGTAAGAGTGGAAATACAATTACCAAAGAAATTTTTAACCGTTTCACCATCTTATTTTGCCGCACGGCGTAAAAAATCCGAACACCCGTTAAAATAATAAAAATAACATTTTGCGTTGATTTTTAAAGTTTTTACTTTGTAATACAAAGAACTTTTCAACCGTATAATACTTTCTTATGAAAAATTTGAAAATTTTCTGGCCTTGGTTTGTGGCATTGGGAACGCCCATAGGGATTATGTTAATATTCACATTGGCATATACATTTATGTACTCCGCGAGGATCCCCGGAGACAGGATACACGATGTTATCACCAATTGGGGAATAGTGCTTATAGGTATGAACATCGCTATATGGATGGTAATATCCTTTAATCCTTTTCAATGGAAGGGATACAACGAACTCGTGGCATTCCTTGTTTTAGGACTTATGATCTCCACCATATTGGCGCGGGTCCCCAATACTTTTTATACACATCGGTTGCGGGTTTAATACTTTGCACAAGGTGAGACCATGAAAAGGGCGACTTTATTAATTGTAGCAGGCATAAGCCCGCTTTTTGCGGGTGGTGGATTTGGGTACTGGTTGGCGGGATTGGGATACGGCGAAGTTCCCACCGTTAGTGGGTATCCCTCACCAAAAAATTACGGGTTAATGTGGGGAGGGGAAGGTTATGGCATATGGGATAAATTCATATTCGGTGGGGGTGGATATGGGATTAACGGATTTTCATCCGAGGGTAGTGGATTCACCACATCATCCGTTATATGGGCGGGATATTTTTCCTTTGGGTACGCGATATTAAAAAGCGAAAAAATCCTCCTGTTCCCATCCGTACGCATAGGTGGTGGTGGTTATGATTTGGAAATTAGGGAGATAAAATCGGGTTCTTATAACGACTTCCTGCAAAACCCACCGAAATACATCATTATTTCCTCGGCGGGATGGTATGGCGGCTTATCCTTGGGATTTATGTATAGAACGCCTATCCTTTTGGGGTTAAACGCGGGTATAGGCTATGTGTTTAACGCGGGATATTACATAAACGAAAACGAGGTTTGGAACTCTCCGGAATACAAAAAACCCGTTATGTGGATAAACCTTATAATAGGAGGAGGTTATTGGAAGTGAATGGGGACGATTTGAAAAAGGTTATTGAAGAGATAGATGTTTTGCTTTTTTTGGCCGAAAAAGGTGTAAAGGAGAGGAAATTCTTCGCTTGGCAGATGTTTGTATGGGGCATGTATGGGTTTATAAACATGTTATTTACACTTTTCAACATCCAAGAGAAGATACCGGGAACGCTCTGGTTCCATACGGTTTTTGTGGCATTTTTCCTAAGCACAATACCTGTGGCTGGCCTAAAAGCATCCCTTATGTGGTTCCTCGGATATGTATTAACGGTTTTGGTCTCGTACTCTAAAAATTACTCATTAACGGTTTTGTTTATGGTGTTTATAATAACAATACTATCCGCAATAATATACGGCAAGTTGTCAAAATGGGAGAGTCGCAAACCGTCTTTAACCGCATACATAGGTATATTCTGGGGGTTAATTTTTGGGTCTTTCTGGTTTAACATAGGGGTTTTAAACTTGGATTTCGGTGCATACCTTAACGCTTGGATCGCTCAACTGTTTTCGGCGTGTATATTCATAAGCGGTGTGATAATAAGGGTTCTTATGATTTTTGGTGTAATTCTCCTTTTCGCCTTTCCAATACTTCTGAAAATGGGCGATTTTGCTTACTTAACAGGTTATACCGTTTCCGCCCTTATCTTATCATTAACGGGCTTATCCTACTATCTTAAACGGTGATAGAAAAGTTAGACCCGGTAATACACAACAGGGTTAGGGTTGGGATACTAACTCTTCTGTTTAAGTATGGCCGGATGGAATTTAAGGAGATAAGGGACGAGTTGGGCTTAACCGACGGGAATTTGGCTTCTCACCTTAGGATACTTGAAAAGGAAAACATAGTTAGGTATATAAAGACATTTAAAGGGAGAAAACCCGCGACATATTACGAATTGACGGAAGAGGGCAGAAAAAGGTTTGAAAACTACTTAGAGGCCTTGCGAAAACTCTTAGAAGATTTGGAGGGGTAGAGAAAAAAGGTTTGGGTTGATGTAAGGCATTTTTCCTCCTTTTCAACTCTATACTTGCCGTGCAACCCAAAATACCACCATTATTTTCCCCTCCTTACATAATACCTTGCTGCATAACTTATACCCTCGCCCCTCATTTACCTTTTAACCTGCCATCTGTCGAGTACCTTGATGTGCATAATTTTTGTTTCCTACAAAATAAATTACTCAAAGGTATAATTCCCGTATATGCTTGAAGGAATAAAGGCTATATTTCAAGGTTTGGCCATAACTTTTAAGCATTTTTTGATGAATGTGGCAACAAACAGGTTTACGGTTCAATACCCCAAACAGAAGAGAAAATTACCCGATAGGGCGAGGTGGGCGTTATCCTTGCAGTGGCACGAAGATTTAACCGAAAGGTGTGTGGGTTGCCAGTTGTGTGCGGCGATATGCCCTTCCGAAGCGATATACATTGAGGGGGCGGTTAATCCCCTTGACAAACCCATTGGAAAGGGTGAAAGGTATGCGATGACATGGATTTGGGATGCTACAAGGTGTTTATACTGCGGTTTTTGTGTTGAAGCCTGTCCGGAAGAGGCCATTGTTATGACAAAAATATACGAGATGGCTACGGATAGAAGGGAAGACTTGATATGGCATAAGCCGAGGCTTTACGAGGCGAAAAAGGAACAATTTGGAGAGCAACCTACATTTGCGTGGATGGGGTTTTATAGAAATTTGAACGATATGGGCAAACCAATAGAGTTGGCAAGAATTTGGCATGAGCAGGAGGAAGAGTATTATAAAAACAGGGGTAAGGGCTTTGATATGCACGATAGGTATAAGAGATTTCTCTTAGATGAGGATATGGATGTTTATCAATCGGATTAAGATTATTCCTACTTTCCCCACAAACAAATAAAACGGAATTAAAATACCCAACTTATGGGAAAGGGCAAAACGGCTTTACTCGCCTTTTTAGCCGGTGTAATAATAGGTGGTGCTGTGGTAATACTCTTAACCCCGTATACGGGTGAAGAAATAAGGGATAGACTCAAAAGGGAAGGGAGAAAATTCCTTGATAAAATCAGGGAAGATATAAAGGATCTCGTAGAAAAGGTTGAAGAGGATATAGTTTCCATAGAGGAGGAGGAATAAAATGAAGGTAGCGATAAACGGATTTGGTAGGATAGGTAGGCAGGTTTTTAAGATTTTGCATAAAAGGGGAATTTCCGTTGATTATATAAACGACCTAACAGATGCAAAAACTTTGGCGCATCTTTTAAAATACGATACCGTTTATGGAAAATTTGATGCGGATATTTCTTATACCGAAGGTGAGATAAATGTTGATGGAAAATCCATTAAGGTCTTTGCCGAAAGTGATCCCTCAAAACTCCCTTGGAAGGATTTGGGTGTTGATATAGTTATAGAGGCTACGGGCAAGTTTAGCGAATACTATAAAGCGTATAAACACATAGAAGCGGGGGCAAAACATGTAATAATAACCGCTCCCGCAAAGGATAAGGCGGATATAACGGTTGTTTATGGCATAAACCACGATAAGATAGACAAAGAAAACCATAAGATCATATCCGCCGCTTCATGTACAACAAACGCATTTGCCTTAATGGTTAAGGTTTTGCACGAAAACTTTGGAATCCGTAAAGGGCTTATGACGACCGTACACGGCTATACAAACGACCAGAGGTTGCAAGATGCTCCCCATAAGGATTTAAGAAGGGCGAGGAATGCCGCCTTAAACATAGTTCCCACTTCAACAGGGGCGGCAAAAACTATATTTGAGATTTACCCGGAATTGAAAGGGAAGATTGACTCAATCGCTCTAAGGGTTCCGGTCGCGGTTCCATCAATTGTTGATTTCTCGGTGGAGTTAGAAAAAGATGTATCCGTAGAGGAAATAAATTCTGCATTCAAAAAGGCCGCAGAAGGGGAATTAAAGGAAGTTTTGGGTTATACAGAAGAAGAACTCGTATCAAGCGACTTTATAGGAGAAAGGAGAACGGTAATAATAGACTTGCCCTTAACCAAGAAGGTGGATAATTATTACAAGGTTTTCGGTTGGTACGATAATGAATGGGGATATTCCGAGAGGGTTGCCGATATAGTTTCCCTCCTCCTTAGATGATAACATTTTTAATTTTTCAACTTGGGGGTGCTACCGAAGAAATTTACGAGTTTAATAAACTCGGCAGTTGGACATTTAAAGAGGTTTCAAAGGTTTATGCCCAAGGTGGTTTTTTGTTTGTGGGCACCCCCGAGGGTTTGAAGATATTAAACATCATCACCTTAAAGGATTCGGTAAAGGGAATACAACTTCCGGAATATAGAGCAGGGACAAGACCGATGGGTATAGCCTATTATAAAGGGGTGGTTTATGTAGGGGTTAATAAACTAACCGCCCCCGAGGTTAGCGTTGTAAATTTTACGGATGGAAAACTCATAACCTCAATACCTACATCGGGAAACATAGTATCGCTTTCCGTCTCATCAAATTACCTTTTCGTCCTAACCTCATTGGGCATAGAGGTTTATAACATTTCAGACCCGAAGGACCCCCAAAATGAAGCAAATTTGGTTTTCTCTTCCGGAGCGGCTTTATCCATGTATGCATCCTACCCGTATGTTATGATAGCATTGGGGCAGGATGGACTTGTAATACTTAAAATGGAAGGCAAATCCCTAAGTAAAGTGTACGAATACAAACTTCCGGATGGAAATCCCGTTTTGGATGTTTCACCTTATGGTTCTTATGTGTATGTGGCTGCGGGTAAAGGCGGAATAAAGATTTTGAACATAACATCGCAAAATCCTATTGCTGGAGAGGTAAAAACGGATAAACCGGTTTCTCGGGTATTTGTGTATGGAAAATACCTTTTGGCCTCATTGGGTGATGGTGGTCTTGTTATGTATTCTTTGAGTAATCCGGCAAATCCCACCCCTGTGGCATATTATTCAAATGGAATGTTTTTATACGATATTGCCGTTTATTCCGATGTGGTTGCTTTGGCTTTCGGAACGGGAGGTATTATAACGCTTAAATCAAAACTTTTGAAGTGAAGCATAGTCAAGTATTCCTAAAAGATGAAAATTTTATAAAAAGGGTTGTGGATTCCCTTGATGTAAAACCCGGTGATTTTTTTGTTGAAGTGGGGCCGGGAATGGGGAGTATAACTTTTGAATTGCTGAAAAGGGGTACAAGGGTTTTGGTGATAGAGATTGACGAATTTTTATGTGGCCTTTTGAGGATGAAGGGTGTTGATGTGATATGCAGGGATTATTTAAAGGTTGATATTTCCAAAGAGTTGGAAAAAAGGGGCATTTCCCCACCTATCAGGTTTTTTTCCAGTATCCCATATCACATAACCCACAGTATTTTGTTAAAAATTTGCTCGGAAAGGAAACTGTATAAGGATATAAATCTTATTTTGCAATACGAGGTTGGCAAAAAATTAGCGGCCGAACACAACACAAAAACCTATGGCGCTTTTACGGTTTTGATGAAAACCGTGTTTGATATATCCTTGGTGTTTAACATCCCTAATAGGGCTTTTTCCCCTATTCCAAAAGTGCATTCGTCACTTATAAAACTTATACCCAAACCGGAAAATTCGGATATAGATTGCGAAAGGTTTTTGAAATTTCTCAACAGGTTTTTCAAAAATAGGAGGAAAAAAATAAAAAACATTTATCCAAATGTTCCCGAAGAAATGGCGGATTTAAGGCCGGAAAATATACCTCCCGAAACTTGGTTAAAATTTTTTTCTCGTTGAAAATAAAACAAGACAACTTTAGAATATTTGGTGGGTGTATAAGGTACAGGTTTCATATGACCTTTTTGAGGCTATAAAGAAGGCGTTGGAAAGCGAGAATTTGTATAAGGATTTGTTAAAAAGTGAGGTTCGCAAAAAGATAACCCCCAACATATTTGAGGAGGCTTACAAATACTATATAAACAAAAACCCCTTACACGCCCTTAGGCTTTTTCGGAGGTCAATAAACGAAATATTAAAATATGCGAACGGAAAAACCCTAATTGACGAAACGGTTGAAAACTTAAAAAACATAGCAAAGGTGGGGGACCAATATTTAAAGCTATTTCTGGTAAAATTGGATTTAAACGACATTGAGGATTTTGACAAGGTTTTGGATATAGAGCCAGCCTTAATATTAAAGGAGGTGGATTATAAGGATATTGATAATTTGTTTATGGCCGCCGGGCATTTCGTGGAAGCAGCCGAAACATCTTTACTTTTAAGGTTGTACGCATATTTCCACCTGTTTTACTACAAGTTCTTGGTTTGCTTCAACTTGATAAAGAGGATAATTGATATAAAGCGGATTAAAGGTGCGGACGATCTGATAAAGGTCCATTTGGAAGGGATGGAGGTTATAGAATCCCTTTTGGTAGAGCATTACAGGTTAAAGGAGGTAAGCGAACTAAAACTAACCGTTGAGGAGATGTTTTACACTTTGGAAAATTTAAAGGCCGTTTTGGTTTCAAGGTATGAGGATGGGGATTATGTTGGTGTAATAAAGGAATATTTTAAGTTAATGGGAGTTATTGATGCGTTTGAGAAAAGTCTCCTAAGCGGTGAGTTTCAACCTTAAAATACCCGCCAAAGGAGGTCAAGTATGGACAGGGCACAAATACTGGAGAAAATTCGCGAAATAGTGGTGGAGGAACTTGGCGTTAGTGCGGATAAGGTTACGGAACAGTCAAGGTTCATAGAGGACCTGGGTGCGGATTCCATAGGAGTAATGGAACTGGTGATGAAAATGGAAGATGCCTTTGATATTCAGATACCCGATCAGGACATAGAAAAGATCCGCACCGTAGGGGATGCAATAGATTATATACTTTCAAAGAAAGGGCAGTGAGAAGGGTTGTTATAACCGGCCTTGGGGCTTTAACGCCCCTCGGCTACGATGTTAAAGAAACATGGGAAAATTTGGTTGCGGGAAAAAGTGGTGTTGGTTTAATTGACAGGTTTGATACTTCCAATTTCAAGGTTAAAATCGCCGCCCAGATAAAGAATTTTGACCCTACAAAGAGGTTATCACAAAAAGAGGCCGGTGTCCCGTTAAGAAAACTTGATCCCTTTGCAATATACACATTATGGGCTGCGGAGGAGGCCGTTGAAGATAGCGGTTTGCTAAAATCAAAATTTGACCCGGATAGGGTGGGGGTTATAATAGCATCGGGAATAGGGGGGGTTGAGACCCTTGAAAGGGAAATAATTGAAGGTTATACAAGGGGATATGACAAGATAACCCCTTACCTTATACCCATGATGATACCGGATATGGCTTCGGGTTTGGTGGCTATAAAATACGGTTTTAAGGGGCCAAACTATTGCACCGTTTCCGCCTGCGCATCCTCCGCACACGCAATAGGTGATGCTATGAGGTTAATACAGCATGGGGATGCGGATGTTATGATAGTTGGGGGTTCGGAGGCCCCCATAATACCCACAGCCGTTGCGGGATTTTCCGCTATGAGGGCTTTATCCACGCGGAATGACGAGCCTGAAAAGGCTTCAAGACCTTTTGACAGGGATAGGGATGGCTTTGTTATGGGTGAGGGATCAGCCGTTTTGGTTTTGGAGGAATACGAGCACGCTTTAAGGAGGGGAGCAAAAATATACGCCGAACTCATCGGATATGGTGCCACGGCGGATGCTTATCACATCACGGCCCCTTGTGCCGACGGCGAGGGTGCGGTTAAATGTATGCTTAGGGCGATTAAAGATGCGAAAATAACCCCGGATGATGTTGATTACATAAACGCCCATGGGACATCCACAAAACTCAACGATGCGGCCGAAACCCTTGCAATAAAAAGGGTCTTTGGTGAAAGGGCGTATAAAATCCCTATAAGTTCAACAAAGTCAATGATAGGGCACCTGTTGGGTGCGGCTGGGGCAATTGAAGCCTTGGCAACCGTAATGACGGTTTATACCGATACAATACACCCGACCATAAACTACGAAAACCCCGACCCCGAATGCGATTTGGATTATGTTCCCAATGTTGCCCGTAAGCAAAGGGTTAATATAGCATTAACCAACTCCTTCGGTTTTGGCGGGCATAATGTTAGCCTTCTGTTCAAGAAATTTGAGGGGTGAAAATTTTACCCCACAAACAAACCTTTCAGCCTTATAATATCTACTTCTATGAAAAGGTATATTTTGTCGCTCGCGTTAGCCACAGCAAGTGTTATGCTCATAGGCGCCAATGGGTGCGCCGATCAGGAGGCCCGCAACAAGATAGCCGAACTGGAATCAAAGGTCGCGCCGGTTAGCGACCTTCAAAGCAGGGTGGAATCCTTGGAAAACAGACTTTCCGAGTTGGAGGCAAAGATAAGCGAGATGGAAGCCAAGAAGGAAGAGAAGAAAACCGGCGCGGCAACTACAAAGGAGACAACGAAGCCAAAGTCCGGGCCTTTACCCGGTAAGGTTAAGTAAGAAAAAAGGAGGTATGAGCATGCGTAGGTTTTATGTTTTAGCGTTTTTAGGCATAGGGGCCTTGGCCCTTGCGGGGTGCGGTGGAGTCACCCTTGGCGGGAACCCCGAGATATTGAGTAATACGGCTACCAACAGCGGGGCCGATCTCCAAATAGTATGGAAGAGCGTTGAGAACGCGGATGAATATAGGGTATACTG
>CAYRSH010000060.1:0-8848 GCA_964426895.1 uncultured bacterium | reverse complement strand
ATATATCCCTTAAAGGAGGTGTGTATGAAGGCGGTTAAGTTAATACTCCCCCTAATTATTTTGGCCGGTTGCATAAATAAAGTGGAACGAAAAACATTTCCACCATCCCAAAAGCTCCCACCCTCCCTAATAACACCCTTCCTAAAAGCCCATATGAAGGATGGCAGTATATATGTATTCGAGTCTTGGAAAATTGATGAGGAAAACAGAACGGTCTCCGGTGAGGCAACACTATACGACAAATACCGCAGATTTGTAAAAAAGGATAATTTCACCATAAGCATAGATTCCGTGGCATTGTTTGAAACGAATAAGTTGAAAACCGCTGGATCTGCCGCTATTACACCCCTAGTCCTTATGACAATGGTTAGCATTCCCATAACCATTGCTTGTCTATCAAATCCAAAAGCGTGCTTTGGTTCCTGTCCGACATTTTATGTCCTTGAAGGGGACAGTTTCAGGTTGCAAGCGGAAGGGTTTTCTGCAAGCATATTACCTTTATTTGAGGCGGTTGATGTTGATGCATTATATCATGTAAAACATAAGGGTAATGAACTCGTATTACAAATGAAAAACGAGGCCTTGGAAACCCATGTAGTTCGTTATGTTGATATACTCGCGGTTCCAAGGGATAGGGGTAAAAGGGTTTTTGCAACAAAGGATAACAGATTTTATTCGGTTTCAAACATAATACCCCCGAGGTATGCGGTAGCCGAAGAAGGGGATATTTTACCGTTAATACTCAAACCCGACGGGAGGGAGCGTTTTAGTTATGCGGATAGTTCTTATCTCGGAGCAAAGGAGGAGATAAACTTGGAGTTTAAGGTCAAACCGAATGGGGATTACGGAATCATTATAGCCCATAGGCATACACTTTTAACAACATTTATATTTTACCAAATATTGGCGTATATGGGTAGCAATGCGGGTTATTATTTGGCAAAGGTGGAGGGGAATAAGGGTGGAAAAAACAAAATTTACAACCGCCTATTTTTGGATGTTTTAGGGGGCTTAGATGTTTTTGTTTATTACCCAAATAGGGGCTGGAAAAAGATTGAAACTATATACGAACCCGGGCCAATAGCCACGGATTTCCACATATTTCCAATTGAGGGTTTAAGGGATAGCGTTATAAAAGTAAAGTTAAGGATGACGAAGGGTATGTGGAGAATAGATTATGTTGCCCTCGGGGAGATAGAAAAGGAGGTTAAACCCCTAAGAATAAGGCCTTATGAGGTTTTGAAGGAGGGGGAAAGGGATACGGTTGCCTTTACAAACCTCGTTGATACGACAAAGTACTTAACAACCCTTCCCGGCGATGTTTATACTTTGAAGTATAGGCTACCAAATGGGGATTATGAACTCTTTATACAGAGTAAGGGTTATTACCTTGAATGGATAAGGAAGGAATGGATAGCAGAGGAAAACCCCTTACTCCTCTTTGAGTTGATGCTTCTGCCCGAATTGGCTTTAAGGAGGCTCGCCCCGGAATTCAAACGCATTGAGGGTACAATGGAATATTATTTCTGGAGGAGTAGGTATGCTAATGGGCAAATTTAGGTTTTTTGTGCCATTAATCCTTGTGTTTATGGTATCTTGTGCGAGTACAGTGGCCCCTCGGGGTTGGGTTCCAAAGGCCAACGAATTACCAAGGGATGTTTTTGGCTCTTGGATAGAGGTTATAACCCGCGATAACAAACTCATAACCGGTGAGTTAATAGCAGTTCAAAGCGATACCCTTTTTGTCGCAAAGGATAGGTTAATCGCAATACCAAAGGATAACATTAAAGTTGCAAAGTTAATTGCATACGATATGAGAAACACGGGTTCATGTATTGGTATAATTCTCTTTACATTATTGGGTACGGCCTCCACCATATCTCATGGATTTTTCTTGATTCTTACAGCACCCGCGTGGATTTTAACGGGAACGGTATCCTGCCTTATGTATCATATGAACCCACATGCCATAATTACTTATCCCTCAGTCTTACCTTTTCGCCGAACCTCCCTCGAAGACTTCAAACCCTTCGCCCGCTACCCCCAAGGCCTACCCCCGGATATAGACAGGAGTTTGATAAGGATGAGATAAGAATAAACAAAACGCCCTTATAATACCCACCTCGGCCCCATCGTCTAAGGGCTAGGACGCCACTCTTTCAAGGTGGAAGTGGGGGTTCGAGTCCCCCTGGGGCCGTTGCCCTTATTAAGGTATTCAACCCCAGAACTTTTATCCCTTTGGTCGGAATCAAACAAGTTTAGAACATGGGCGAGGGTTGAGTGGGCGGTTTCAAAATCTCAGGAAGAGTTAGGCGTTATACCGAAAAAAGGCCTTTCCGAAAGACTCCAAAACCTTATAGAGGATAACAAATTCTGGGAAGATGTTCCAAAGAAGGTTGAAGAGGTTGAAAGGGAATACGACCACGATGTTTTGGCGTTTTTGGCGGTAATTGAAAGGGAATTGGGTGATGCCGGGAACTTCTTACACTTCGGTTTAACATCCTCTGATGTCGTTGATACCGCAAACTCAATGCTATTAAGGGATGCCCTGAGATACCTCTTTACATCTTTGGAAGAACTTTCGGAGGAGTTGTTAAAAAAGGCGGAAAAATACAAGTATTCCCCCGTAATGGGTAGAACTCATGGCGTATTCGCACAACCCACAACATTTGGATTAAAATTCCTAAGTTTCTATTCCGAATCCTTGCGGAACATTGAAAGGTTAAGGGAAGCAATTGATGAAATATCCTACGGGAAAATTTCCGGAGCCGTTGGTAATTATATTACAATACCCCCAGAGGTTGAGGAAAGGGCTTTAAGTTATCTCGGATTAAAGGTTGAACCCGTATCAACCCAGATAGTCCCAAGAGACAGGTATGCGTATGTTTTAAATGTTTTGACCCTTATAGGTGCCTTTTTGGAGAGGCTTGCACTTGAAATAAGGCTCTCTTCAAGGACGGAGGTGGGGGAAATACTTGAACCTTTTGGGAAACAACAGAGGGGTTCATCCGCAATGCCGCATAAAAGAAATCCGATAAAAAGCGAAAGACTAACGGGTATAGCGAGGCTTTTGAGGGGATGGGCTTTAGCGGAGAACGAAAGTGTTGCACTATGGCATGAAAGGGATATAAGCCATTCATCCGTTGAAAGGTTTGTCCTCCCGGATGCCACAACCACATTACATTACGCCTTAAAACTCGCAAAAAGGGTGGTTGAAGGCTTATATATTGATACCAAAAGGGCCGAAGAAAACATAATAAAATTTGGGGATTTCTATCTCTCTTCAATTCTCTTAATGCTTTTGGTTGAAAAGGGGGTTTCAAGGGATGAATGTTATGCTTGGGTTAAAGAGGTTTCGCAAAGGGCATTTGAAAACCAAAGCGGCATAGTTGAAGAATCCTTAAAACACCCAAAAATAAAATCTCTAATAAGTGAAAATGAGTTAAAAGAGCGCTTGAAAATTGATTTTACAAGTTATGTTGATGCGATTTTTGAAAGGGTCAAAGGTTTATCCACACAAATAAATAAAACGGCGGTAAAATAACCGCCAATGGTTTTAGAAAAAATCAAATTGCCGGAAGGTTTAAGGGGTTTGAACTACAAGGAATTGGAAGCCCTTGCAGAGGAGATAAGGGAACTCATAATAACCGTAACATCCGAAAACGGCGGGCATGTGGGGCCCAACCTTGGGGTAGTGGAACTAACAATTTCATTGCTCAGGAATTTCAACCCTCCAAAGGATAAAATCATTTGGGATGTTTCACACCAGACATATGTTTATAAAATCTTGACCGACAGGCTTGAAAGGTTCCATACATTGAGGAAATTCGGGGGAATATCCGGTTTTGCCAACATATTTGAAAGCCCTTATGATGCTTGGGGTGCCGGGCATGCGGGAACCGCCCTTTCGGCGGCTTTGGGGTTTGCTAAGGCGAGGGATTACACCTGTGAAGACTACCATGTGGTTTGTGTAATAGGGGATGCAACATTAACCGTTGGTATGACGCTTGAAGCCATGAATAATGCCGGTTCCTTGGGTGTTGATATTATAACAATCTTAAACGATAACGGTTGGTCAATTGATAAAAATGTGGGAATAATAGCGCAAATGCTCTCAAAGGTTCAGGTAAATCCCGTTTATAATACCCTAAGGGAAAAGATATACAGGTTGCTTCCGGAAAAGGGGAAATATTGGGGTGGAAAGTTGGAGGATGTTATAAAAACAATTGTTCAAGACCCCGCGGCATTGTTTGAGTTTTTTGGTTTCAGGTATATAGGTCCAATTGATGGGCATAATCTAAGCCTGCTTGACGATGTTATGAGGAATGCGAAGGGTTTAAAGGGGCCTATACTGATACATGTGATAACCGAAAAGGGAAGGGGTTTTAAACCGGCCTTAGCCGACCCGGAAACCTTCCACGGTCTCGGTCCTTATGACAAAATAGATGGAAAATCCAAAAAGAAGGGTGATTTACCCACATACTCTTCCGTATTCGGAAACACCGTACTTGAAATAGCCCGTATGGATCCCAAGGTGGTGGGTATAACCGCCGCAATGCCTAAGGGGACGGGGCTTGATAAGTTAAGGGACAATTTAAAATCCCAGTATTACGATGTGGGTATAGCGGAACAGCATGCCGTAACATTTGCAGCGGGATTGGCAAGGGCTGGGGTTAAGCCTTTTGTCGCAATATATTCAACATTCTTGCAGAGGGCTTACGATAGCGTTATACACGATGTTGCATTGCAGAAATTACCCGTAAGGTTTTTCCTTGACAGGGGTGGCCTTGTGGGGGATGATGGGCCAACACATCATGGGGTTTTTGACCTATCATATTTAAGATGCATACCCAACTGCATAGTCTCAGCACCAAAGGACGGGGATGAATTCAGGGATTTGATATATACCGCTTGGAAATACGAGGATGGCCCGATATTCATAAGGTATCCGAGGGGGAATGTTCCGGGGCCTTTAAGCGGTAGAAACCCAAGAATATTGGTTATAGGCTCGTGGGAGGTTTTGGAGGAAGGGGAGGATATATTGTTCTTGGCAGTAGGATATTTTGTATATCCGGTAATGGAATTGTTAAAATCCCTAAGGGATTACGGAATACACCCCTATGTGATAAACGCGAGGTTTATTAAGCCCTTGGATGTTGGAATTTTAGAAGACCTTGCTCCAAAAGTTAAATACATCTTCACATTTGAGGACAATGTTTTAAACGGTGGATTTGGTAGCGGGGTTTTGGAATATTTGGCGGATAAGAATCTTTTAAACGGGAAAAGGGTTACGCGCTTTGGGATACCCGACAGGTTTATTCCACATGGGGAAAAAGATTTGTTGCTTAAAGACTTGGGTCTTGATAACGAGGGCTTAAAGGCAAAAATCTTGGAGGTCTTAAGGGTTAAGGTGATTTAAAGTTCAACCGTTATCCTTTTACCCTCCTGTTTTACCTTGACCTCTTTTCCAAGGATTTCTTCTACAAAACCTTCAATTGCGCCTACTAAGGGACTTAATGCTTTGTTCTCGTCCGGATGTGCCCTTAGGAGAAACGAATCTCTAATCTCCACAATTAAAACATTACCACTTAGGGAAACATTTACATTACCGAAACCCGCCTGTGAAAAGAACTCTTTTAAGATTTCTGGCAATTCATCCTTAGAAAAATCAACTTTACTTATAAGGGATTTTGCGGCGGCCTTACCGGCTTCATTAGAGCCTTTCCTTATTAGACCCGATAACGGACCCGCAAACTTGAGTATTTGGAAATAAACCCCCACAACGAAGTCCTTGGGCAATATTACCCCTTCTTCCCTTAAAAAACTTGCTATCTTCTCCTTCATTTTCCACCTCCTTCATTTATAAGCCTTAACGATTTCGTAAATTTTTTCCCGCTGTTTTCTGAACTCCATAAACAGAGGCCCCAACTTAACATTGGCCGCGGTGATAAACCCTATATAGAAACCTTCTACAACACCGACCAAAATGGATATATCTCCACCTTGTGCAAAAACCATTTGAAAGTCCCTATCTCCAAACTCGTTTAAGACATTTTGAACCATAGCAGTGGCTGAGGAAAGCAATCCCGCTATAACTATCGGGTCTTGTATGCTTAAAGCCTTAGAAATAACCTGGGCCATAGGCAACCCGTCATCCGATGCAACAATTACACCTAAGATTTCGGGCACAAACCTTTTTATATCATCTAAAATTTTTTCAAGTTCCACGGTTATCATAGTACGATATTATATAGATGACTACTTTGTAAAGTGGCAAAATTATTCAAGAATTATTTTTATAGTGCGCTATCCTAACCAAAATTCCTTTACCGCCTTATAATACAGGTTATGACCGTAAGGAACGGAAGGAAAATTTTGGAAGAGTTGTATAACGAATGGAAGGAAAGGATGAAGGCGTGTTCAAGGGATAGGAAAGAGAGGTTTTTAACGCTTTCGGGTATTCCCATAAAGGAGTTATACACACCCTTAGATATACCGAACTTTGATTACGAAGAAAAACTCGGTTTTCCCGGTGAATATCCTTATACCCGGGGGCCTTATTATAACATGTATAGGGGTAGGCCTTGGACGATAAGACAGTTTGCGGGATACGGTAGGGCAAAGGATACAAACGAGAGGTTTAAGTATTTGATATCCATAGGGCAAACGGGATTATCAACGGCCTTTGACATGCCAACCCTTATGGGTTACGATTCCGACCATCCATTGGCCGAAGGCGAGGTGGGTAGGGAAGGGGTTGCGGTGGATACATTGGCGGATTTTGAGGTTTTGTTTGATGGGATAAACTTGGGTGAGGTTTCCGTATCCTTTACCATTAACGCCCCCGCAATCTTTATATACTCTTTGTACTTGGCATTGGCCGAAAAGCAGGGGGTACCCTTTGAAAAACTCAGGGGAACGCTACAAAACGATATGTTAAAGGAATTCCACGCGCAAAACGAATGGATATTTCCCCCAGAACCTTCCGTAAAGCTGATAACGGATATAATAGAATTTTCCTCACAGCATACACCTAAGTTCAATCCCGTTTCAATTTCCGGGTATCACATCAGGGAAGCGGGATCAACAGCGGTTCAAGAACTGGCTTTCACCCTTGCGGATGGGTTTGCTTATGTTGAGAGTGCCATAAGGAGGGGGCTTGATGTTGATGAATTCGCCCCAAGGCTTTCCTTTTTCTTCAACTCACATTTGGATTTCTTTGAAGAAATAGCAAAGTTTAGGGCGGCGCGTAGGATTTGGGCGAGGGAGATGAGGTTTAGGTATAAGGCCAAGAATCCGGAAAGTTGGAGGTTGAGGTTCCATACGCAAACCGCCGGGTGTTCCTTAACCGCCCAACAACCCCTTGTGAATATTGTAAGAACAGCATTTGAGGCTTTGGCAGCCGTGCTGGGTGGAACACAATCCCTTCATACAAACTCTTATGACGAAGCCCTTCAATTGCCATCGGAAGAAGCCGTTACAATAGCGGTAAGGACACAACAGGTAATACTGCATGAAACGGGTGTTGCAAACACCATTGACCCGTTGGCTGGCTCTTATTTCGTTGAATGGCTTACGGATAAAATGGAAGAAGAGGCTTATAAGTATTTTGAGAAGATTTTAGACCTCGGAAACGGTTCATTCCTTGACGGAGTTTTAAAAGGCATAGAGTTGGGGTTCTTTAAGAAAGAAATAGCGGATGCGGCCTATGAGTTCCAAAAGAGGGTAGAGGAGAAGGAATTTATATGGGTTGGAATAAACGAGTATGTTGAGGATGTCCCCTTAGAGGTTCCAAAGTTTTATGTTGATCCGAAGATAGAGGAGGAACAGAAGAAATTCTTAAAGAAGATAAAAGAGGAGAGGGATAACGAGAGCGTTAGGTTGGCAATTGAGAGGTTAAAAGATGCCGCTAAGAAAAACAAAAACCTTGTACCCTACTTTATAGATGCCGTAAAGGTTTATGCTACGGAAGGGGAGTTGATGGATGCCCTAAAAGAGGTGTATGGAACTTATAGGGAAACCATAATAGTGTAATCCACCTTTTCCACAACCCTTTCAAAGAGATAAACCCTATTATTGTTTAAAACTTTAACCTTTATGTAATAAATCCCCTTGGGCAAACCGTTTAGATCAAAATAAACCACACCTTTACCCCGTTTTTCAAGGAATTCCTTACCGTCAACAAATAAGGTAGCCTTAACAAAACCTTCGCCGTTGATGAGTATATACCCCTCGGTTAAATCGTCCAAACCGTAAATATCAACACCCCTTTGAAATTGAACCATTAGGGTTAAAAACAAAATTATTCCAAGTACATAAGACATCCACCTCACAATAGCCCTTTTAATCCCAAAAATTACGGATTTTTTCAAAGAACTTTGCAAATACAATTCAAACTCGTACAACCTTTTACACTCATCACAAACTTTTATGTGGTTTTCAACCTCAAACCTTTCCCAACCCTTTAACTTACCTATAACCAAAAGGGGAATTTTATCCCTTATCTCCTCGTGTTTCATTTTCCAACATCTCCTTTAACTTCACCTTAGCCCTATTCAAACGCGACTTCACCGTACCTATGCTAATACCCAATTCATCCGCTATTTGCCTATAAGTCCTCTTTTCAACATAAAACAACCACAAAACCTTTTGATAACCTTCGGGTAATTGGGAAAAGGCCTTTTTAAAACTCTCCAAGGGATACACGGGTTTAAACTCGTCGTAATCCTCTTCCTCCGAAATTTCATATGAAAACAAGGGATTTTCCGTATCATCAATATCATCGGATAATGGAACCTTATAGGAGTTCTCCCTCCAATACCTCCGCATTTCGTTTATTGCAATTTTA
>CAYRSH010000059.1:0-8943 GCA_964426895.1 uncultured bacterium | reverse complement strand
GGGGTTGTGGATTGGTTTGGTTTTGCGGCGCTCCAAGGGTTGAAGGCATAACAAAATACCATTACCACCATCAAAACTACCCTTGTTGGTGCAAATAACAGGGGCAATACTTTTGTTGGGTTCCGGGTACTTTGCCTATAAGTTTGCGGAGAATATAAAACAAGGGACGGGCATATGGGCTTTGACCCTAACGCTGTTTTATATGCCTTTAATTTACTGGTCTTTGGTGGGTATGGAGGTAAGCGCTTTGGTTTTCATAACATTCTTGGCGTTGTATCTATATGTTAAGGATAAAACGACATTGATACCCTTTCTTATGGCCTTGGGTGTTTTAATAAGGATGGTATTAAGGATACTCTTATCGGTATTTTTTATGCTTTTGTATTACGGGGATATACTTCCGAACACTTACTATTTAAAGGCAACAGGGCTTGATATATACACATATTTGAGGGGGATTTTTTATACGGTTTTTAAGAATAGGGATAAACTTTCAAAGGTGTTTTTGTTTGCCTTTATCGTTTTGGTTTTGTATGTTGTAAAGGTTGGTGGAGATGTTTGGGAGAGTTCCTTTATCTTCCTTTGTACTCTCGGAAATAGGGGGGAAATTAAAATTAATCCTTTTACTCTTATCCCTTATGGGTTTGCATCCGAGTAGGGTGGCCGTATTTTTAAAACCTTACGAAGAATTCCATATAAGTTATAACCCTAAATACCTTTGGAGAATATACAAAATTGGTGAGATAACAAGGGATGGGGCAAAAATAGCGGCTGCCGCCGCCGGAATTATTCCATATTACCTTAAAAACAGGTACTTTATAGACCTCTTGGGAAAAATGACAAATACATAGCAAGATTGAAGTCAAAAATATCGCAAACCCGCACCACACTTTTAGAAAAGTTTAAATACTTCCCACTCGGGCATACTAAATGGGATTATTATTGTCCATATATACAAAGAAGAATTTCTAAAACCCGACGAATACAAACCGTTTTTAAAGAATTACCATCGCATAACGCCATACGGCTACATCCGTAAATCATCGGATAAGATTAAATGGGAACTCTTATATAAGTAAATGTTTTCCCCTTTATAATATATGGTGTAATGAACCCTTCGGTGATTTTGTATTTCGCTTCAAAGAAAAAAGAAAGCGGGAAGTTTCACATTATTCCCCCACCCGATAAGGGATACGGTGTTGTGATTTTATATATGAAGGATGGTGATATAATAGGCTTGGAAAGTACTTGGGGTTCATCTTTGGACAATCTTGAAAGAATATTTGAATGGCCAAAAGGTATTGTAAGAAAATACGATCTAACGGATGCACCCGTGAAAGTGTTTATACCCAACGAGGAAATAATCCACAAGATAGTGTTTAGGGATTTATCAAAGTTGGAAAGTGTTGGGAAAAGGATGCCAACAAGCGAAGAAATTGAAATGCTTCTAAAAATGCCCGTGGGAATCCCTAAAACTTTATCCGCAGACGATGTTAAAAGACTAAAATCCTCCTTACCGAAAGCCACATTTTTTTTACAAAGTGGTAATAAGGCGATATCCGTAATATTGGGAAGGCTTATATTGGGTTTTTCCTATGAAAACGGTATTAAAGAAATAAACTTAGAGGATTTCCCCGAAGAAGAGACCAAAATGGTTCCGGTAGATCATATAATGGCTTTAAGTATCAACTTGCCCTTCTTCATAGAACCAAAGGAATTTATCGGGAAAGAAGGTGTTGAAGAAACCAAAAAACTTATAAACAAGGATACGAGTATATGGATGAGCGTGTTCTATACCAAGAGCGGAGTATATATTCCCGCCGTTGGATATAAAGGGGTATTTATCGGTATCGTAATAAAGAGAAAGGGAGAAATCAAATTACTGCCCGAGGCTTTTATTGACAAGGTGTTGGAATTGGGAGAAGTTTATACAAGGATTTACGAATATGACCCGTATATGTATAGCACTTAATACAAACGATTGGAAAGATGCAATTGGAATTGTTGAAAGTTTAAGGGAAGAGGTTGATATGTTTAAGGTTGGTTTGCCTTTGTATTTGGGGAAGGGAAAAGATGAGGTTGAAGCCCTTATAAGGGATGGTATTAAGGTTTTTCTGGATTTAAAATTAAACGACATTCCTTCCGTTATATCCCTATCGCTTAACGAAGTGCCCGAAGTTGAACTCTTAACCCTACACGGCTTAGGTGGGTATGAGATGATAAAAAAGGCAATAGACGAGCGTCCGGATTTAAATATAGCCGTGGTAACCTTAATGACGAGTATTCCGGAGGATTGGGCGAGTGGGATCTTCAAGAAAGGTGCGAAGGGGGTCGTTATAAACCTGTGTAGGCTTGCAGCCGAAACCGGCGCTTGGGGTGTGGTCGTTCCGGGAAAAATGGCAAGGTATATAAAGAAGAATTTTAAAGGTCTAAACCTCGTGGTGGCGGGTGTTAGGGTTAAAAGGGAAAGGGATGACCACCATTTTACCGTAGGAATTGAAAGTTTGAAATGGATGGGAAAAAACGATGTAATAGTTTTGGGTAGAGAAATAACGGAGAATAAGGATCCTTTACAAACTTTAAAAAGGATAAAAAGGAAACTTGCGGGGTAGGTATGTTTTTTTATCGGATTTTCATCCTTATGACAGGAGCGCTTTTATAACGGGTTCGCATTTGCAGGTATATAACATAGCAAAGGCTACTTTAAGAAAGGCGGAAACCCACCTTTTGGTATCAACAAACGATAAGGAGAAAGTTTGGAAGGTCGTTGATGAAGATGGTTTAACGGTTCATTACCTACCAAACCCGAGGTTTGAAATACAAAAAATCCCCATATTCTTAAAGAGGGTTTTGGAATTAAAACCGACATGCGTATTCCAGAGGGGTAGGAGTTCTTTAACATTCGTTGGTTTTCTGTCAAAAGTCCTCATATCTTCAAAATTTGTTTGGAGTTCAAATGCGGTGGAGGGGGTGGATTTTTTAAAGTTTTCAAGGTTTCTTTACAACAGAAAAAAATACCTCTTTCCCTTTGGTTTGTTACTTGATGTTATCATAAACATAGGGTTGGAAGGGTGTGATGTTGTGGTGGCTCAGAACGAGGAACAGAGGGCAAAGGCAGAAAGGAGGTTTTGGTGGAAAGATGTCAGAATGTGCAAAAATATACAAGAACTACCCGAAGATATTCCGGCTAAATCCGAAAAACCAAAGGTTATATGGGTTGGGAGGCTTGATGAAAACAAAAATCCGGGGATATTTTTAAGATTGGCCGAAATTTTTCCCGAATACGAGTTTTTAATGGTGGGATACGGGAATGAAAGGTTGATAAGGGATAAACCCGACAACCTCAAATTCTTGGGGAAGTTGGAAAGAGGAGAAGTTTTAAAACTCTTGGGAGAATCGTGGGTTTTGGTTCATACGGGGAATTACGAAAGCGAAGGGATACCGAATGTAATTATAGAGGCTATGTTATGCGAAACACCGGTTCTAACCCTTTATGTTAATATGGGGGTTTTGGAAAGGTTTAACCTATATTGTGGAAGTTTTGAAAACCTAATCCAAAGGTTAAGGGATTTGCTGTCATCAAGGGAAAGGGTTGTTGAAACTGGTAAAGTTTTAAAAGATTGGGCGGTTAAAACCTTTGTTGAGGAATCGGTTAAATGTTGGGAGAATGTTTTGGGTTTATAATCTTCTTTACAATTCCCGCCTATGCACCGAACCCATACATGCGGAGATATAAATGGGGAATTAGTTGGTAAAAGGGTTGTCGTGGCGGGGTGGGTGGTATCTTTAAGGGAAATAGGCAAGTTAAACTTTATAATTTTAAGGGATAGGTATGGCGATGTCCAGGTGGTGTTTGAGGGGAAAAAGCCCAATGTCGCCTTAGGTTATGTGTTGAAGGTCGAGGGTGAGGTTAGGAAAAGGCCACCGGAAGATGTAAATCCAAAAATGAAAAGCGGGGATGTTGAAATATATGCCTTAAACTGGGAGGTTTTAAACACCACAAAACCCCTACCCTTTTTGCCGGAGGATAAAATTGATGTCCATGAGGATACGAGGTTAAGGCATAGGGTTATAGACCTGAGAAGACCCAAGATGCAAAGAAATATAATCCTAAGGCACGAGATTATCCTATTTATAAGGAATTATATGGCAAATCTTGGATTTATAGAAATGGAAACCCCAATACTTACAAAGAGTACGCCGGAAGGGGCGAGGGACTTTTTGGTACCTTCAAGGCTTCATAAGGGGAAATTTTACGCCTTACCCCAATCCCCACAACTTTATAAACAGGTTTTAATGGCCGCCGGGTTTGATAAGTATTTCCAAATAGCGAGGTGTTTTAGGGATGAGGATTTAAGGGCGGATAGGCAATACGAATTTACACAGTTGGATGTTGAAATGTCTTTTGTTTCCGAAATATACGATGTTATAAAAACCGTTGAACCGCTGGTAATAGAGGTTTTTAACGGGTTTGGGAATGCGGGTTTGAAGTCCCCATTACCGGTTTTAACATATTTTGAAAGCATGGAGAGATACGGTTCGGATAAACCGGATTTAAGGTACGATGTTGAATATGAGGATTGGACAGAAAGGGTGAAGGGAAGGGGGATAAGGGTTTTTGAAAGTATTATAGAAAGCGGTGGAAAGGTAAAGGTTTTGAGGGTTCCCGCCAATATCCCGAGAAGCAGGATAGACAAACTATTGGAAGATTTCAAATTTATGTATGCGAGAATTGAAGGAGGTAAGGCTTCGGGAAACTTTGCCAAGTTTTTAAACGAGGAGGAGATCCGGGAAAACGAGGGTAAAACCCTGTTCGTCTTTGCGGGTAAGGGTTTGGAATTTCTGGAGGGTTTGGGAGATTTCAGGAATATAATTTGTAAGGAGTTTTTGGAGAAGAAACGGGATTGGGCTGGACTTTGGGTTGTGGATTTCCCATTATTCTATTGGAACAAAGGGGAAAACAGGATAGAACCCGCACACCACATATTCACATCCCCTTATGAGGAGGATTTGCAACCACTTGAAAGGGTTGAAAACGCAGTTAAAGCGGGAAATACGGAAGAATTAGAGGAATTGACATTGAAAATTAGGGGAAAGCAATACGATTTGGTTATAAACGGCGTTGAACTGGGTTCAGGGTCAATAAGGGTTCATAAGGCGGATTTACAGAGGAGGCTTTTGAGGATTATAGGTTTGAAGGATGAGGATATAAACGAGAGGTTTGGGTTTTTAATGTATTCCCTTGAAATGGGTGCTCCACCACACGGCGGTATAGCCCTCGGAATAGACAGGATAGTTGCAATGTGTGCCGGTGAGGAATCCATCAGGGAAGTTATATTATTCCCAAAAACCGCAAACGGCGTTGCTTTGTTTGAAAACGCACCGTCCGAGGTAAGCGAGGAGCAGTTAGAGGAATTGGGTATATGCGTAAAAACATAGTATTACTCGGGGCTTCCGGTTCCATAGGTAGGCAAACCTTAGATGTTATAAGGAGGTTAAACCTAAACCTCTTAGCCGTATCCGTTCATAACAACACCCAAGCCTTGGCGGAAATAGTTAAAGAATTCGGAGTAAGGAAAGTTGCCATTACGGGAAAGGCAGAACCCCCTCCGGGTGTGGAGGTTTATTATGGTAAAGATGGTTTGGTTGAGATTTCAACGCTTCCGGATGCGGATGTTGTCGTGGTTGCCACAAACGGAACAATCGGGGTTTTCCCAACGATAGAAGCGTTAAAATCTGGGAAAAGGGTTGCCCTTGCGAACAAAGAGGCATTGGTTTCCTTTGGCCCTTTTGTTAAGGAAGTTGTAAAATTTGGAGAACTTATACCCGTGGATTCAGAACATTCATCGGCATTTCAGCTGTTTCAAGGTGTAAAGAAGGATGAGGTTAAAAAACTGATATTAACCGCATCGGGTGGGCCTTTTAGGAATTGGGAAAAGGAGGAAGTAAAAAGGGCAAAACCGGAAGATGCTCTAAAACACCCAACTTGGAAAATGGGTAAAAAGATAACCGTGGATTCCGCAACGCTTATGAATAAAGGACTTGAAGTAATAGAAGCCCACTTTTTATTTGACCTATCACCCAAAGAGATAGATGTAAGAATACACCCACAATCCGTAATACACGCCATGCTTTTGTTGAGGGATAATTCTTTAAAAATCCACGCAAGCAAACCCGATATGAGAATACCGATACAATATGCGATAACATATCCCGAAAGGGTTGAAACACCGGTTGAACCTTTTGATTGCGGGAATCTTGAACTATTACCCGTTGATAAGGAAAAGTTTCCCGCTTTGGACTTGGCTTATAAGGCCTTACGGTTGGGGGGAACATATCCAGCCGTTTTAAACGCTGCGAACGAGGTTGCGGTATATTCCTTTTTGGAAGGAAAGATAAGTTTTTACGGGATAACGGATGTGGTTGAAAGGGTTATGGAAGAAAACCCCTTTAAAAACGCAAGGAAATTTTCCGAGTATTTGGAGGCAGATGATTGGGCGAGGAAAAGGGCGGAAGAAATAATAAAGGGTAAAATATGAAAATCAAGTTTTACGGTGCGGCTGGTTGCGTTACGGGTTCAATGCATATGGTTGATGTTGGTAAAAAAAGGTTCTTAGTAGATGCGGGTTATTTTCAAGGTGATTATGAGGATAAAAATCCGGAGATTCCCGAAGGTGTTGAGGAGATAGAACACATATTTCTAACGCACTCCCACCTTGACCATGTTGGAAGGTTGCCAGTTCTCGTTAAAAACGGTTTTAAGGGTGAAGTTATCACCCACAGGGCTACCTGGGCATTTGTTCGGCATATATTATACGATGCTTATGAGGTTATGGACAAGGATAATCCCCTTTATTCGTTAAAGGATTTGGAAAAAACTTTGCAATTACCCGTAAAATTCGTTGAGTATAACCGGGAATACGAGATAGACGGTTTAAGGTTTAAAGTTAAGGATGCTGGGCATATTCTCGGTTCGGCTTTTTACGAGTTTGAGTATAAGGGCAAAAGATTCACATTTTCCGGTGATTTGGGGAATAAAAACAAACCCATAATAAGAGACCCTTCACCACCCGACAAAACGGATATACTTATATGCGAATCAACATACGGGAATAGAAACCACAAACCGATAAAGGAATCCATAGAAGAATTAAAAAAGGCGATTTTTGAAACCCTGCCTTATGGGAAGGTTTTAATACCCACATTTGCCCTTGAAAGGGCACAGGAAATACTCTATATTTTTAAACTTTGCGAGGATATGGGCTTATGGCCGTCGGAGTGGAAAGTTGTCCTTGATAGTCCATTAGCCGAAAGGATTTTGGAAGAATTCCTAAGATTTCCGGAATGCTACGACGAGGAGATGTCTGAGAGGATAAAACTGGGAAATCCCTTTAAAATGAAAAACCTTTTCATCACAAAAACCGTAGAAGAATCAAAGAGGCTCAACGGTATAAGCACGGGTTTGGTAATATTGGCGGGTTCGGGAATGCTAACGGGGGGAAGGGCTATCCACCATTTAAAGCATATGATAGAAGATCCAAACAACTCTTTGATTTTTGTGGGATATCAGGCAAAGGGGACATTGGGAAGGGGAATAGTGGATGGTGAAAAGAAGGTTTATATTTTAGGGGATTGGTACGATGTGAATATAAAAATCTATACCATTAACGGATTTTCATCGCATGCGGGTAAGGACGACTTGGTTGAATGGATAAATGAGGCCAACCCGGATGTTTTGATATTGGTGCACGGTGAAGACGAGGCGAGGGAATATTTACGGGAAAACTTTAAGGAAAAAACGGTTTTATTACCCGATTTGTACGATGAATATGAATTTTAAAATTTTATTGGTTGCGGGCGCAAGGCCAAATTTTGTAAAACTCTTTCCCCTTTATTGTGCCTTAAAGGGCAGGGGCATAAATCCCATTATATTGCATACGGGTCAGCATTACGATTACGAACTGTCGCAGGCTTTTTTTGAAGATTTTAATCTTCCCGAACCAGATATATATCTGGGTGTGGGTTCCGATACGAATGTTCAGCAGATTTCAAAGATCATTTCCCTTTCGGAAAGTGTTTTAAAGGATTTGAAACCGGATCTTGTTGTGGTTTTTGGGGATGTTAATTCAACCTTAGCCCTATCGGTTTCTGCAAAGCATTTGGGATTAAAGTTAGCACATGTTGAGGCCGGTTTGAGGAGTAGGGATTGGGGTATGCCCGAGGAGATTAACAGGATAACGACGGATACCCTTTCCGATTACCTATTCTCACCATCTTATGATGCCACGGAAAACCTTTTAAAGGAGGGAAAGGATCCAAAAGGGATTTTCACGGTAGGCAATATAATGATAGACAGCCTCATATACGCTTTGCCGAGGGCGGAAGATTTGAAGGTATGGGAAAGGTTTGGACTTGAAAGGGGTTCTTATATAGTCTCAACATTACATAGGCCTTCAAATGTTGATAATCCCAAGAGGTTGGAGGAAATCGTTCATACCTTTAACGAAATTTCAAAAAAATTTTCCATAATATTACCCGTGCACCCGAGAACACGGAAAAACCTTGAAGAATTGGGTTTAAAACCTAAATTTACAACCATCCAGCCTTTAAGATATACGGAATTTTTATCCCTTATGCTGGGTGCAGGGCTCGTTATAACGGATTCCGGAGGGATTCAGGAGGAAACATCCTTTTTGGGGATACCTTGTATAACCCTAAGGCCAAACACCGAAAGGCCTATAACCATAAAACTCGGAACAAACGAACTCGTAGAAAATCCAAAGGATTTACCGGATGCGGTTGAGAGAAAATTCGGAAAGTTTAAAAAGACGGAAATACCTTTATGGGATGGTAAAACCGCAAAGAGGATAGTTAAGGTTTTGGGGGAGATTTACGGTTTTTAAGCATTTCGTTTATTATTCCCCATACACCCACCAATATCAA
>CAYRSH010000058.1:0-9194 GCA_964426895.1 uncultured bacterium | reverse complement strand
GCAATATTTTGCGTTTGGGGAGGTGGCTACCTGTGGTCCTGGGTATTGTATAATTGCGGTGAAGTTTGACGATGATGGGAATATAACGCTTTTGAGGGATTACTGGTCTCCTCTGGGTGCGAGTGGTTTATACGATGCCAAGGTATCCAACAATGGGGTGATATATTTTACGACATGCATAAACAACCTTTCAACTGCGGCTATATTAAAGGTTGATAAAGACGGCAATGTTTTGGATTGGTGAGGAAAAGGAGGTATAACTATGGTTTGGGTGATTTTGGGATTTGGCTTTCAGCAGGTATTTATCGGGCATAAGGGCATATGGATGAATGTATCCGGAGATATAAGGATATACAAGGGTGATGTGCGCATAAGGGGTATAAGCCTTGAATTCGTAGGCGGTAAGGTTTATAATGTGGAGGGATTATATCCCACGGGCGGAAAGTTCTCCTATTTCGGACCCCATGAAACCATCACCGGTAAAATGTTTAAATCCCTACGCTTGAAGGATATATATCCCAAGGTTGATTTTGTAATAAACGGCCTATCCGGTAATACCTTTGAATTCTATCTACACATAAAACCCTATGCCGATCCCAATAAAATACGCTTAAATTTTGCGGGTTGTGAGTTGAAAGATAAAAATGGAAAAATTGAGGTAATAGCGGAAAACGGTGAAAGGTTTATAATAAAGGATTTGAAGGCTTATCAGGGGGCGAGGGAGGTTAAGGTTAAACCTCTAATTAAAGGTTCAACATTATATTTCAAGGTGGAAAACTACGACCCTTCATCCGACCTAATAATAGACCCCACTTTTGTTATAGGGGGTTCAAGTATGGATTTCCTAAGGGGCATTCATGTGGATGACAGCGGATATGTTTATGTTGTCGGATACACATACGATTACGGTTCCTTCTTAATGCCAAACTATATATACGGATCTTTATCCAATCCCCTTGTTTTCGTTGTAAGGCTATCTCCGGACCTTATGTCGGTTCTGTCCGTGGCCTTTATATCGGGTAGCGATGAGGATATGGCCGCATTCATAACGGAAGACCCAAACGGAAACATTTTGGTTCTCGGTTATACCAAATCCAACGATATTGCACCTTCAAGAACGGTTTATGGTGTTACCGGTGCCGGGGATATTCATGTTTTCTTGACAAAACTTAGCCACAACCTTGATGTCCATATAAAAACCGTTCTTATAAGCAGTGCTGAAGATGATTATGGTTGGGAGGTATTAATAGACGCCCCGTACCTTTATATCATAGGTTCAACTTATGGTTCCCCGACATTCGGTTTGTCAAGGAATGTAATAGGAGGTGATACCTGCGAGGCTGGGGATATTTTCATAACCAAGTTGGATACCGCCTTAAACTACATAACCACATCCCTAATATGCGGGTTTGATCAGGAATTGGCATGGGGAGGACTTTTATTAAACAACAGTTTGTATGTTTTTGGGATGACACATGTCCTTTCTTGGGACGCAAGGGTTGATACCCTAATAGGGATTAGATCTTCATACGATGCATACTTAGTTAAGGTTAATAAGAATCTTGATACGATTTTGAGGGCTGTTATTTTTGGTGGCAATTACGGTGATTATATAAGGGGTATATTGGCGGACAATTCTGGGAACTTATACATATTCTTCTGGACGGAAAATGCGAGTTCCTTTGCCACTGGAATACCGAGCGTAGTTTATGGAACCCTTGGGGCAAAGGATATGGGTGTTATATGGGCGGACACATCTTTAAGGAATTTTTATAGAATGGCCTATGTATCCTCACCCGACACCGAGAAGTTATACCTACGAACGATGGCATTAAAAGGCGACACCATAATATATGTTTTAAACATAAAATCAAATCCCCCGAGTTGGGGCTCATGTCCGGTGTGTAATATAACTTCTGGGGATACATCCTTTTGGGATACCGACCCGCTAATTGTGGGTTTGAGTAAGGATTTAAACACATGTTATGGAGTTTCAAACATCGGGGGTATTGGTGAGGATTATGCCAGATATACCTTGGTATATCCCGACAGGATACTTGTGGGTGGGTATTTCTTCCGGGGTTATGATACAACATCTTACCCGCAACCCTATATAAGGTATAACCCTTATTACAGCCCAAACGATGAAGCCTTTCTAATTGAAGTTTCTCCACGCTGCCTGGTAGATGTGAAGGAAAAGGCGGAAAGGAAAGGTTTGGAGGTATATATAAGCCGTGGGGGAATAACCGTTATCCTTTCAAGTCCATCCTACCTCGGTTTTGACCTTTACTCTCCGGATGGTAGGAGGAAACACACAAAATCCCTTGGATTTGTCCAACCGGGTAAATATTCCATCCCCTTGGATGTTCCAAAGGGTGTATATTTTGTGCGTATAAGGGTTGGGGATAAGGTTATAACAAAGCGGGTTTTTGTACCATAATCATTTTGCCAAAACAACGCCTAAGGCTACCAATACGCTTAGGGATTCGCCGAGTATAACTATTGACGAAACCGTTCCGAAAATTATCGTTGAAAGTATTATGACGGAAGACAAAGTGGCACCCTTAAACTTTAATCCGTAAAAAGGGGACAATGGGTTCTATTTGTAGGGAAAACCTTTTTGCCACCACGACATAAAAGGCGTAAATCATTGATACCAAAAAGGAAATGAGGTTAGAGTAAAGCCCTATGACCAAAAGGGTATAATCCATTCCACGCAACACCCTTAAAGGCTCAGGAATAGAACACCGTAGGTATTACGCACATATCGGTTTAGTGATGATAAAAGATAAGCCAAGCCTTTTGTAATTCAGATAACCTGTTTGTAATACGCCTGCAATTTCTGTTTTATCATCTCGGCGATTTCTTTATAATCCTTACCCTGTTTTTTCTCATAGTGTTCCGAAATCATATAGCATTATCCCTTCATCCCATAATCTGTTATTCTCTAAAATCTTTCTCCAAACTCTTATTTCCAAGTTCTTAATATCGTTAAAACTGCTTTTGGGGTCGTTTTGGTTAGCCAAGAGATTAAGTTGTCCCAATCGTAAAGTTTCTTCCATTTTTTTTGAGTTCGTTTCCGTAATAGTTTTTGTTTTTTATCAGATCGGGATCTATTAAAGTAATGCTCTATGACGAGTTTGTTCTTAGATTTTGCGGGATTCGGTATGATTTGCTTGGGGAGGATTTAGTATCTTGGTCTCGGGTTTTGTAGGTCTAAACAAACCTATAAAGCGATTGGGATTATCCGCTATCTTTCTTAAAGGTTCTTTTTTCTCGCCTTCAAATATCTCCTTACCTCATCGGGACTCGGCTCCGGCTCATCGGTTATCCTCAAAGTTTCTTCAAACCTTTCCACAATTCCTTTTATATACCTTTCATTAACTTCAATCATAACAAAATTTCTTTTTATGGCTTTTGCAACATATCCCGTTGTTCCCGTGCCGGCCATAGGGTCTAAAATCAAATCCCCCTCATTTGTTGAGGTTAGTATAACCCTTTTTAGTAGTTCAACGGGTTTTTGGGTTGAATGCAATTTTTTACCCCTTTTCCCTACCCCAGCACAAAGGCAATACCCAAACATTTGCACCAACCTTACCTATTCCGAATTTCTTAGCATATTCCTTGTTAAATGTGTAATCCTTAACGCTTTTATCCTTTACAGCCCAAATTAAGGTTTCGGTTGCATTGGTGAATCTAACACCCAACCAGTTTGGCAGTTGAGTATCCAAAAACCCAAGTCTTGCATAATCTTTCCGATTCTAAAAATGCTGTGATATGTGGCTATAACCCAAACCGTTGCGTTTGGTTTCATCACCCTCTTAACCTCTGCTAAGAGTTTGGTTATAAAATCGTCGTATTCTTGGAACGATGAAAACTTATCCCATTCGTCATCAACCTCATCAACAACGGTTTTTACCTTAATAAAAGATCATCAAATTTTTTTAAAACCTTAAACGCATCGCCCCATATTACCCTGTTCTTAACCCTTTCAATGGGATACTTGGTTATATCATCCGTATCCCTAATTATCAAATCCTCATAGTTTTGCTTCCCGATTAAATCGCCGGTTATGAGCTTTGTCTTACCCACAATACGGAAACTATAACGCCGATGAAATCACCCGTTTTGCAACCTCAATATCTTTAATAATCCTTTCCCTTAATTCCTTGCCGTTTTTAAACCTCATAACATCCCTTATCCTTTTAACAAACTCAACCCTCAAAGTATCCCCAACATCCCCATCAAAATCAAGTATATGAACTTCAAGGGATTTATCCAAGGAAAAAGTTGGTCTATCTCCTATATGCATAACACCGTATTTACCCAAATCCGGTAAGAATACCACATATACACCATCCTTGGGTATTAATTTCCCACCTTCAACCTCCAAATTAACCGTAGGAAAACCCAAGTTTTTCCCCAAACCCGCACCTTTAACCTTCCTCCCCACAATGGAATATCTTCTGCCCAAAAGTGGTATAACCTCTTCAACCCTACCCTCCAATAGCATATTCCTTATGTTTGTGGAACTTACAACGATGCCGTTAACCTTTATAGGTGGGAATATCACCAATTCAAACTGAAATTCGCTTAAATGATTCAAAATAAAAGATGGGTCTCCCTCCCTATTTTTCCCAAACCTGTGATTAAAACCCATAACCAACCTCTTAACTTTGAACCCATTTTTCAGGATATTTAAAAACTCCAACGCGGTTATTTCCATATCTTCCCTTTCCAAAAGTAAAACATAGTCAATTCCGGTTTCTCTTAACGCTTCTAACTTTTCTTCTGGGGTAAATAGGAGGTTTTTTTCAAGTCTCGGGTGTTCCCTAAAAGTAATGATTAACGATTTTAAACCCTTTAATCCCGCATAACACTTTACATCCTCTATTATAGCCTTATGACCTATATGCATACCATCAAAAGAGCCTATGCAAGCACAGGTTTCGTTCTCTAATTTATCCGATATTCTCAAAAGTTTCATAATACGCCTTTTGAAGTTCGGAAACCTTGAACTTTAATTTTTTCCCCTTGTGATACTCAATTATCAACTCTCTATCATTTATAGTTTTTCCTATATGTTGGAACATAACACCGTATTTCGCCAAAACGGATTCCGTTTCGTATGGGTTTTCCGTTGTTAAAACAACACGGGGTGCGAGTTCGGAAAACAGTTCTCCAAAACCATCAACACTAACCGAAATCCCAACATTTCCCTTTATAACCATTTCCGAGAGTGAGGCAAACAAACCTCCTTCTGAAATATCGTGTAAGTTTACCGCAAAACCATAATCAATAATATCCCTCAAAGCGGATATTAAGGATATAATATATTCAACATCCGTGTAATGGACTTTTGGAAGATGTCCGTATTTTAAGAGGAGCCTACTGGGGGATTTTAGCCCAAGTATTTCGTGTATTTCCAAAACGAACTCACTCCCCGCCAAATCAAACCGTGTTTGCGGATATCCTACAAGATACACGCTTAAACCCTCTTTATAAACACCCATCCTTGGAATGTTATGCAAATCCCTTACTATTCCCACCCCTCCTATTATAAGCGTTGGTAATACCTTGTACCTCTCACTTTCGTTGTATAAACTAACATTTCCGGAAACCACGGGAATTCCGGTTTCCTTTGAGAAATCCGCAAGTCCCCTTATGGCCTCCTGTAATTTCCAATATTCGCCGGGGTCTGCCGGTGAGGGGAAATTCACCCCATCCGTAAACCCTATAACCTCCCCACCGGAACAAACTATGTTCAAGCAAACCTCGGATGCAACCCTTTGGGCACCCCAATACGAATTTATTTCTAAGAACTTCCCATTTCCATCAACCGATACGGCCAACCCATAGTTTTTTCCCTTAACCCTCAAAACAGCGGCATCCCCGTTCCCCGGTGTTATGACCGTATCCGTACCAACCATATAATCGTATTGCCTATAAATCCACCTCTTTGAGGCAACGGATGGCCTCTTTAAAACCCTTAGACATAATTCCTTTACCAATCTTTTGGGTAGGTGTTTTTCAACATACGACTCCCCTTGAAGTTTTGCAATCCTTTTAAGGAGGAACTCGTAATCCGAAAGTATTGCGGATTTCTCTTTAACCTCGTTTATATCCTCCTTACCGAGGAGAATATTCCTTTTTGATTTAAAGGTTTGATACCTCAACTCCCAGTCTATTTTACTCAAACCGTAAGAAGTGGCGGTGTATTCAAGGGTTAAGGCTATTATATCAAGAAGGGATACAAAACCCTTTTTCTCGTTTCTCCCTTTTATCTCGTAATACTTGTCCTCAATGCCTGCGAATATACCCATAAATTCCCACATATCCTTTTTTGGAGACATTGCCAACCAATCGGGCTTTGGTATCGCTTTGAATATGTAAGATAAGGGTATTTCAACCAACTTTTCGCCTTTGTGTATAATCCTAAAAACCCTTTCTTCTATCACCCTACCTATAACCTCCGCCTCTAAACCCCACTTTTTGAAAATGTTTATAACCTCTTCCTCCTTTCCCTTCTCCACACACATAACCATCCTCTCTTGGGATTCCGATAATACTATTTCAAAGGGGGTTAGGGGTTCCCTCAGGGGTATCCTATCCGTATAGAGTTCTACCCCAACACCTCCCTTGTTTGCCATTTCGGGCAAAGCGGTTGATAATCCACCAGCCCCCAAGTCCTGCAAACCCAAAACCTGTGGCAATTTTACCGCTTCTAATGTTGCCTCTATCAGGAGTTTTTCCATAAAGGGATCCCCGATTTGAACCGCCGGTCTCTTTTCCGATATCTCCCCTTCAAGCGTCTGCGAAGCAAAGGATGCCCCCATTATCCCATCCCTACCCGTTGGGGCACCTACAATTATTACGGAATTTCCTACGCCTTTTAACACCCCATCTTTTAGATGCTTTACACTTCCCACACCGATGCACATAACATTCACCAAGGGATTATCCTCATAACTTTCGTCCGTTAAAACCTCTCCTCCCACCACCGGAACACCTATGGAATTACCATAAGACGAAATCCCTTCAACCACACCCTTCAAAAAGTTTAAAGATTTAACGGATTTTCTGAAATCCCCGAACCTAAGGCTATCCAAAAGGGCTACGGGTCTTACCCCCATGCTCAGTATATCCCTGACTATTCCACCAACACCGGTGGCAGCCCCGTTTTTCGGCTCAACGGCGGAGGGATGGTTGTGGCTCTCTATTTTGAAGGCCACAACGGTATCCTCATCAAGTTTCAAAACACCTGCTCCTCCACCGGGACCCACAACCGTCCTGTCCGATTCCGAAGGTAGAAGTTTTAAAAACCGTTTTGTTGATTTATAACTACAATGTTCCGACCAATTTAAGGCAAAAATTCCCAATTCTATATCGTTTGGCTCTCTACCCAAAAGTGCCTCTATGGTTTCATACTCCTCGGCTGTTAATCCCATAAACAGGGCTTTTTCAAGGGTTTTTATGCTCATTTTGGGTATTCATTCTAAGGTTGTAAATTCATACCCGGGAAATTCCTAAACCATATATCCCTTTGCGGGAATGGGATTTCTATTCCCTCTTCGTCATACCGCTTCTTTAACCCCTTTATGAATTCGTGGCGGATTAAAAACTGTTTGGTATAGTCCTCTGTCAAGTTTTACATAATCTCCCCTTTTTATCTGTCGGGAAATTATTATATGCAAACCCGCAAAAAGGTTGGATAAAGTATTCTGCAAGGCCAAAGCCACCACCAAACCACCCACACCCAATGCGGTCAGTAAAGGTGCTATTGATATAATATAGCCAAAGCATCCGCACCAACCCAGAAGAAACTTACTATTATCAGTGCGAGTATGGAAAAATTTATAGGAATTGCAAGGCTATGTATATACCCAAAAGTATAGCCCACCAGAGTATTATTCTCCCCACTGCCGAAACGATCATATCATTAATCCACCCCATCATAGGGCGGAATAATAAAGCGGTAAAATATACAACCTTAGAATACGAGTTATGATTTGGATAATAGGAGCGTATCCTTTTAACATTCTACTGGAACCGAAAGATGCCGCAAAAATGAAGTTTAAAGTCATAATAGATGTTAGAGAACCCGAAATGTACGAGAAGGGTCATATACAGGGTGCGGTTAATCTTCCGGTAAATTCGTTTTTACAATCCGAAGACGGCATTCCATTTCAGATGAAATCCATTGACACATTGATTGAGGTGATTTCATCCCTTGGGGCTAGGCAAGATGATCCCGTTTTAATATATTCATCGGGAAAGTTACCTATATTTTACGCAAATGTTGGTAGGTTGTTTTTCGTATTGGAATACTTGGGTTTTGAAAAGGTTTTTGTTTTAAACGGGGGTTATGAGGCTTGGGTTGAGAATAAACTACCAACAAGCACAAAGAGAGGATTATCGCCGAGGATAAGGCTTAAGGCAAAACCCGATTCATCCCTCATAGTTGATAAAAGTTTTGTATTAAAAGTCTTAGGTGATCCGAATTATCAAATTTTTGATGTTAGACCTTCGGAGTACTATTTTGGAGTTTACGGGCAACCGTTTTATCAAAGGTTTGGACACATTCCGCAAGCCTTTTCCTTACCCTTTGAATTTTTCTTCACAAGGGCCAATGATAATTTCTATGTCTTAAAGAATGCGGAAAGCATAGATACAATTTTAAAGGCCGTGGTAAATCCCAATGCAAAACACTACATATTTTATTGCAATACCGGTAGAGAGGCTTCCTTGGGATATTTTATATTCCGTATGATGGGTTACCCAAAGGAAAAGTTAAAGGTGTTTGAAGGAAGTTTTGCGGTATGGTCAAGGGATACAACCCTACCTGTTGTAAGGTTTAAGTGGTATTAAATTCAGCCTTAGAATAAAAACAATGGAGGCAGCCGTTAAGGAAAGGGAACAAAGACTATTAAAAGTTCTAACTTATGAAGTGGTTGATGGTAAGCCTATTTATTACAGGGGTTATAAGGATGTTTTGGAAGGTAAAAAACAGCCGGAGGAAATTATGGGGAGTTCAACATTACAAGCGAGGGTTATCGCCAAAATTATAATGGCCGTATCAAGCCTTGAAAGCAAGGAATTTATCATAACCGCAAATGAACACGGTATAAAGACGAATAAAGGTTATAGGGCGGTTGATATAGGGATATTCGAAGAAGGCAAGTTTAAACTCTCGG
>CAYRSH010000057.1:0-9357 GCA_964426895.1 uncultured bacterium | reverse complement strand
GTTCCTAATCTACCTTGTGGAATTCATTTAATTTTTTACCTTTATCAGTCTTGCCGATAAATATTTATTTCCCCCCTTAAAATTCCATCTCTCTTATGCCTGGGTTAAAGGCATTGCGAATAAGGGCATATCAGGATACGGCTGTTTATAGAACCCCTTGGTCGTTTGAAAATGTTGAGAGTTTTCCACTTCCACCCTTTTCCACCGTACTGGGTTTTATACACCGGGTTTTGTGTTTAAATGAAACATTACATGGGATAAAACTCGGTGTTCAGGGGAGGTATGGGGGAATTGCTAAGAATTTTGTAAGGTATTACAAGTATGACCTAAAAAAGAAACAGGTTAGGCAATACCCAATACTTATTACCACTTTAACCGATGTTGAATTGGTTCTCCATGTAGTTATGCCAAACGGGGAATTACACGATAAACTTAAAAATGCACTTTTTGACCCCCCAATTTACCCATATCTCGGAAGGCCTGAGGATTTACTCCGTATAGAAAAGGTTGAGGATGTTGAAATCCATAAGGTAGAAGAGATTAAAAGCCTCAAATACGATGCTTATGTTCCCTACGATGATGAGATTAAGGAATTAGGAATATTTTACAGAATACCCTTTTATTACGAAAAAACCAACGAAAGGAGAAATTTTCAAACCGTGGAAGTTTTGTACATACAGGGTGGGAATGAGCCTATTCAGATAAGTTATACCGACGGTGATTTTCCGGTTTTCTTAGTTTGAAAATGAGGGTTATATTAACATTTTCAAGGGATGAGGCGATTACAATACCGGCCGATTATAGGAGAAGGTTTATATCGCTTCTTAAAGAGGCACTTATGGATGAATATCCCGACTTATATAAAAACGGGGTGATCAAGCCTTATACATTCGCGGTTGTGCTTAACATGGGCTCAAAGTTTTCAAAGGAAAAGGTTCAAAATGTTAGAACGGTTATATTCAAGTTTTCAACCGGAAGTGGGGATATATTCGGAAGCGTTTTAAACTTTGCAATAAGAATGATCAACAAGGGTGGAGGTATATCCTTTGGAAAAGATGCCCCGACATTTCCTTTAAGGGAGATAAACACAAAAATTGAAACCCCAAAGGGGAAACGGTTTAAAACCCTATCCCCGATAGTGGTAAATAATCCATCGGGAAACCCAAAGAACCCTAAGGAACACTTTATAATACCCCGTGAAAACGGATACGAAGAAAGGCTTTTTGAAACTTTAAAAGAAAGGATGGAAGGGATAACGGGCAAAACCCCATACAAATTGGAGTTTAAAGCGGATAAGGTTAAGGAAGTTTTCGTTAAGCATTACGGGGGGTTCGTTAGGGGGTTTGTTGGAAGCTTTGAGGTGGAGGCGGATCCGGAAACTTTAAGGTTCATATACGATTACGGATTAGGAATTAGAACGGGGCAGGGTTTTGGAATGGTTGATTATGAACTGTAAATTCTTAGCAAAATCAAACCCCGATGAGTGCTTAAAGGAACACACGGATGAGGTCGTTAAAAGGGTAGAGGAGTTAAAGGATTCCGGAATAATAAATTTGGAAAATGAAGACTGGGAAGTTCTAAGGGAAGCCGCATTCTATCACGACATCGGGAAGGCGGTTAAATGCTTTCAGGATAGGATAAGGGGAAATAATCCGGAACACTGTTGCCTCCATAACTACCTATCCGTCGCCTTTATACCTTATGAAAAGTTCCTTTTGGCCAAACTCGTAGCGTTCCATCATTGGCGGAACGAATCGCCAAAGTTTTGTGAGGAGTGTTATAAAGACTTAATGGGGAAAGTAAATTTGCTTTCATCGGAGATGGGGAAAGTTTTAAACATAACCAATGAGGAAGATTACAGATTTATCCTCAGAAAACTAAGTAAAATCCACGGGCAAGATGCCCCATTTGACTTTAAAAAGGAAAAGAAATTCATAATCCTACTCGGCTTGCTTATGAGGGCAGACCATTCCGCGTCCGCACACATACCCGAAACGGAAAAAAAACCCATAGACAAAAGGTCAAAAACCCTTGAATACCTAAGAACCATAAATGTGCATAACCCTTGGCAAGGGAATAAACTCTTTGATGGAGATGGAATATTAATAGCCCCAACGGGTTCCGGCAAAACCGAATATGCCCTAATGTGGGCCGAAAAAACAAAACTCATATACACCTTACCCATGAGAACATCAACAAACGCAATGTATAAGAGGTTTTCTAAAATTTTTGGAGAAGATAATGTGGGTCTTTTACACTCCGATGCCCTTTCCTTTTTATTCCTACAAACCGAAACGGATGATACATTTACGGCATACGAAACTTCAAGAAATTTAGCCCAAAATGTGATAATAAGCACAGCCGACCAAATCTTCACATTTACCCTTCAATATCCCGGATTCCAAAAGGTTGCCGCAACCCTCTCGTATTCAAAGGTAGTAATAGATGAAATACAATCCTACTCGCCAAGAACATTAGGGGTAATATCTAAGGGAATAAGGGGAATCCAAGAACTGGGGGGTAAGGTTTTGGTAATAACGGCTACATTCCCGTCTTTTTTGAAGGAATACTTGGACCTTAAAATTGAAAGGAGGGAAATTAATCTAAAAAAGCACGATTTAGAGGTTGTAAATGGGGATTTGTTAAACGAAGGCTACCAGCTGGTTAATAAACTCCTGAGTAAGGGTAAAAGGGTTTTGGTGGTTTTTAATACCGTTAAGAGGGCGCAGGAATTTTACGATAAATTGGGGAGGAAAGGGATATTGTTGCACTCCCGTTTTATAAAAAGGGACAGAAACAAAAAGGAGTACGATGTTTTAAAAGGTGATAACGACTTATTAATCGCAACGCAGGTGGTTGAGGTTTCCCTTGATATAGACTACGATGTTTTATTAACGGATATTGCGCCGTTGGATGTTTTAATTCAAAGGATGGGTAGGGTTTTCCGGAGGTTTAAGGATAATGGGAACCATTCCCCAAACGAACCAAATGTATATGTGTTTATCCCCAAAGATTTAAATAAAGTGTCCGGAAAGGGAAGGGTTTATGAGATAGAAATATTGAAAAGAACGGGGGATTGGTTAAAAAACGGGATTTTATCGGAGGTTGAGAAAATGGAAATGGTTTGGGAATTCTATTCCAAGGAAAACCTGAGGAATACGAATTACATTACACAATTTGAAAATGCTTATAATGTTGCCGGCAAATTTTCCGTGGAGAAAAAAGAGGCTCATAATGTTTTCCGGGATATTTCGTCTCTGGATGTTTTACCAAAATGCGTATTGGATTTAGAGATCGGAAAAAACAGGGTTCAGGAACTACTCGGAATTTCCCCGAATAAAAAATTACAAGAGGTCCTATCAAATCCGGGTTTTTACGATAGAAAACAAAAAGTCCTTTTGGGGAGTTTAATAAGGGACTTTATGATGCCAATACCGTATTACTGGATAAAGGAAAAACCCCAAATCCTGGAAAACTTTTTTAAAGGCATACCCACATACCTTAAATATATCCCCGTAGTTGAAATTGAATACGATCAAGAAATCGGAGCACTGGAACTTCATAATGAAGATTTGGAAGATAGGTTTATCTAACCTTATACGCTTCTTCCACCTTCTCCTTTAACCTATCTATTGCCTCGTAGGGGGTTAAGCCAAGGTTTCCACCCAAACCTTTAAACTCTTCGGAATTTCCAAACTCATCGGAGACAATTCCCCCAAAGGTATAATCCTTAACCTTACCATCCGGAAGACCAATTTCTAAAACTTCTCTTATACTTTCAAGGGATATATACGCCTTTCCGCCCTTCCATTCAATCTTTACGGCATTATGGAAGAATGGGTTTTTAATGGGGAATACCCCACCTATTACGAGGAGTGGTTTGAGGTCTTCCCTCCTGCCCCTTATATCCCTATAAAGGAATTTTGTGGCTTCAAGGAGGGTTTTAACGCGCCCAATTTTTTCGTCATCTGGTATGTTATGATTGAAGTTATCATCAACACCAACCGAGTCCAAATCAACGCTTAGGGTGTATTTGTAATATGTGTATGCGGTTTCTATGTTTGCGATGTTTGGTTCCTCATTAATCCTATCCGCAAACCCCTTATTCGTTAAAAACTCCTGATCTCCGAAATACGGTTCAAGTCCTATTAGGTGGCTTAAGCGGGCGACAGCCGAGCGGGTTATAGAAATATCGCCCTTTTTTGTTATCATATATCCGAACAGGTCAGCCTCCTCGTAGAAATACTCTTTCAGTCTATCTTCGTCGTATTGCACAACCCCTTCTTTTTTTGTTAATTCTGCCATTTTCCAATATCCGTTGTTAAACAACCATTGGGTTAAGCTATAACGGAGGGCTTGCCTTGAAGTAAAGGGAACCGTTGTCCCATCACCCCTATGCACCTTTTTCATAACGGACACATTTCCAAAACCCTCATCGTAATTCATCGGAAAGGCCTTAACTATGTATGTTATCGTTAATCCCTTCATTTTCATTTTTTACCTCCTCACTTATAAAACCCGATAAAAACGCCAAGGCTTTTTCTTGAAAGGATAAGGGGTTGTCTTCGGTGAGTATCCCGAAAACCGGCTCTGGGATTTCCCTTTTGGATATAACATATAGCCTTAATAGTTCGTTGTAAAAATCTTCCTTTCTCCCACCCCTTATAAGGGATAGGAACCTCTGTGCCAATTGAAGCCTCTTATCGCGGGGCATATCCTTAAAATCTTCCCCACTTTTCTTTAAAGCAAACAAATATTTTGCCAAAGCTTCTGGCTTCATACCTTTATACCTCCTTTTTTCCGAAATTATCCCGTCCAAAAAAACCATCCAAAACAGGGTGTACCAATTCTTATTTTTTCCCAAAACATCCTTAAAATACTCAAATATCAGCGGTTTTAAAGGTTGCTTGTTTATAAGCCTTTTTATCACCTCAACACCCAAGTTTATGCGGGTATCGTTGTAATCGTAAATAACATCCAAAACCTTTGCTATTTTGTTGTATAGATTTTTTTCCTTTAAATATCCGAACACCTCGGCAAACGGTTTATCAATGTTAAAATACACAAAGTGCGGGCGGGCTTGGTCTTTTCTGCTCGTGGTTTTCAACTCAACGAACAGGACATTATCCAAAACCCATTTGCTTTTCTTTCCTACAAATCCGATCACCATTTCCAAACCCTTAAAGTAAATGTTATCCGATAATGCCCCTGTTTCCTTGTTCCATATAAAACTTTCAAATCCCTCATTTACTCTATACGCTTCTTGTATATCCGGTTGGTCTATAAAAATATAATCGGTTTTATCTGTGGAACTTACAATCCAAGGCTTGCGGTTAAACCCCGCAAACGCTGTTAAAAGCAACAATTGACAAATCGGGCATTTATAGGGTGCTTGTCCTTTATAAAAATAGTTTGAAAAACTTTTAGGACTAACACCCAAAGGCGAAAAATCGCTCTCTTCAAACCTGAGGATTTTTTCCCAACCCTTGATTATCGGATAACTTTTCCCACAAAAAACGCAGTTGAAATTTTCACCGCTTTGCGGAATGTTTCCGTTTAAAATATCCAGAACGGGGTTTATATACCTTTCTTTAAAATCACCTAAACGGTCTGAGGGAGAGGGGTTGGCGACGACACCCTTGTTAAAGTAGAATTTCTGTAAAAATTTTCTTGCATAACCGAACCCTCTGATTTCCTCAACCTTATCCCCTTCGCCAAACGATTTGAGGATGTTTTCAATTTCATCAACAAAAGACTCCCACGACCCTTTTACATTATCTTCACAAGTTGGGGCTTTAAGGTTTTTTAAAGTGATCCGGATTTTATCACTTTCCCAATTCTCGTTCAATAAAGCCGATTTTGTGGCATAAGCCCAGTAATAGAGTTCAAAACAGTCCAAATGTTCCGCCTCTAAACCCCTTTCAATTATCTCATTAACGGTTTTATCTCCCTTTGCCCACCCCAATATCCTGAGCAACCCCACAACACCCGCATTATGGAGCCATCCCGCTGAAACGAACTTGTATGCTATGGCGGGAATTATAGGGTGGATTAAACGCTAACCTTTACGGGAACCGGTATAAAGCATAGGATAAACATTATTACGGATAAAACCCCTATAAGGTAATCAACGGGTTTTAATTTCCTTTCCATAAAGGCCGCGGGTGGGTGATACACCCCTACGAGTATTCCGAAAAACGCCCATATAAACCAACCCGACCAATAAATTCCCCCGATTATTAAAAGGATTACAACTGTCCAACCCACAATCCTGTGATATTTCGGGAACAAGGCATAAAATATGTGCCCCCCGTCCAACTGTCCCATGGGTATCAGGTTTAAAGCGGTTACGAAAAGTCCAACCCAACCCGCAAAGGCCAATGGATGTATGTTTATAACTATGTTATCCCCAACATTCCCGAAAATCATATGTGTAAATAACTTGAAGAGTAAAGGCTCTCCGAAAAATATACCCTCTTCAAAAACCGCACCCTCCAACCTTGAAAGTTTTAAACCCATCCACAAAACCGGTAATGCGACTATAAAACCCGCTATGGGTCCGGCAAAAGCCATATGTAATAACGCCCTCCTACTCGGTATAAAACCCCTAAGCCTAATAACCGCCCCCATTGTCCCTATTATTGAAGGAAAAGGTATAAAATAAGGCCAAGAGGTGGGTATTCCATACCTTCTTGCAATTATGAAATGCCCAAACTCATGTGCTCCGAGTATTGATAAAAGCGGAATAGAGAATATCCAGCCTTTCAAAATATCCGGACCAAAGGGGTTATGCCCCAACTGCAAGGCACCCACAAAGAATGTTGATAAAAGGGTTAAAAGGAACATTACAACATTCAGGGTTGGGAATTTTTCCCTCTTATCCTCTATGAGCATTACCGCAATCCTCCCTTCATCCTTATAAATGTGCGTTTCCTTAAATATCTTGTTCCTTTTTAACAGTTCAACATCGTAATCGTCATAATCACCCGAAAGTATTACAAAATAACCCCTTTCAACCCCCGTATCAAAAAACCTATAATCTTCCATCAAAAACTTGCCGAGTATATAATGCTCGTAAAATAGTTCAAAGTTATCCAATTACTTCCTCCAAAACCTCAGAAAATGCCAAAACCCCTTCATCCCCTGTGAATCTCCCAGCAACCTGAACTCCAACGAAATCACCCAAGGGAACATTCATAACGGGCAAACCCGCCAAACTAAAAGGAACTGTTAGCCTGTCAAGGTTGTAATAGTCCAGAGGTGAAAATCCCGCACCTATTTTTGGCGGTAGGGAAGGGGAGGTTGGTATTACCAAAAAATCAACACCTTCAAGGGCTTTATTCAACTCATCCCTTATAAGCCTCCTCGCCTGCAAAGCCTTCAAGTAATACTTATCGTAATAGCCATAGGAAAGGGCAAATGTCCCTATGCCTATCCTCCTCTTAACCTCATTTCCAAAAAGTTCCCTCGTCCTCTCATAGGTATCCCATAGGTCATTGCCCATAATCCTAACACCGTACCTAACGCCGTCGTATCTCGCAAGGTTTGAAGATGCCTCGGAGGATGCTATTATGTAATACGATGCCAAGGCGAATTCCAAAAAGTTTAAATTCACCCCTTTTATTTCAACGCCAACCTTTTGTATTTCCCTTAGAAAGCCCTCAAACTTTTCGGATATTTTCCTATCAACCCCATCCAAAAGGTTGTCCAAAACCCCTATTTTCCATTTTCCTTTATGCTTTAATTCATCAACCCTTTCCCTTTTAACCCCATCAACCCTTAAACTCGTGGAATCAAAGGGGTCATATCCCGAGATGATTTCCATCACAAATGTTATATCCCTCGGGGATAATGCCATAGGCCCTATGACATCAAGGGATGAGGCGAAGGCTATCAAGCCGAATCTTGAAACCCTGCCATAAGAGGGTTTAAAACCCCAAACATTGCAATATGCTGCGGGCAACCTTATTGATCCACCCGTATCGCTTCCGAGGGCAACGGGAATTATTTTTGCGCCCACAACCGCCCCCGAACCGGAGGATGAACCCCCCGGAACCAATTCGTTATTATGCGGATTTAGTGTTGGTCCAAATGCGGAGTTTTCACCGGTTGAACCCATGGCAAACTCGTCAAGGTTTGTTTTACCGATTATGTAAAAGCCTTTATCAACAAGCCTTTTAACAACCGTTGAATTGTATGGTGGGACATAGTTCTCCAAAATCCTTGAACCCGCGGTTGTCCTTATGTTCTTTGTTATAATGTTATCCTTGACCGCTATGGGTAATGCGTTTTCGGGTATATCGGACCCGTTAAGGGTGATGAATGCGTTGAGGTGTTCATTTTCTTTTATTTTCTTTCCAATCTCTTCAAAAACCTCTTTTGCCGAAAACCTTTTGCTTTTATAACCGTCTATTATTTCATAAATTTTCCACATAACCTTTTGGTAGTTTGGTTTTTATTTCCTTTTTTTCAATATCCACCTCGGAAACGAATTCGGATACGAAGGGTATGAGTATTTCTCTATCCCCCAACACTTCCAATGTCCAATAGGGTGCCCATTCGTGCATATCCTTAACCACACCGAGGTACCCATAGTTTTCATCATAAACCCTGCAACCTATGATCTGATAAACATAAAACTCCCCTTCCTTCAAAGGTTCCAAATCACTTTCATCAACTTCTAAGTACAAACCCCTCAACAATTCCGCTTGATTTATATCCTCAACACCGGATAGTTTTAAAACTATCAATTCCCCCTTGTACCTTCTCGCATTCAAAACCCTATATTCCGAATTGAGAACATACACCACCTTGTTAATAAAAAAAGAGGGTGGGTAGGAGGTTTTGACCCTTACCTCCCCCCACCTCCCAAAGGGTTTGGTTATCAACCCCACCTTAACCCTCAAGCCAGAATCTCTACCCTTACGACCCTACCTTGCTTCCTACCTATTGCCTCTATTATACGGCGTATAGCGTTTGCGGTTCTACCCTGCTTGCCTATGATCTTCGCCTTATCCTCGTCCGCGACCTTTACCTCGTATATTACCGCCCTCTCACCCTTTACCTCAGTTATTGAAACCTCTCCCTGATTATCCACAAGCGCCTTTATTATGTATTCTAACAGTTCCTTCAGTTCCATCTTTCACCTCCTTTTTAGGTTGTTGCCTGTTGTTTTTCAAACCTTCTAACAATGGATAAAACGCGTTCCGTAGGTTGGGCACCCACGCTTATCCAATACTTATACCTCTCATAGTTTAAACTCCAATCGTTATCGTCCTTTGGGTTTAGGTGCCCTAAAATCTCTATAACCTTTCCGTCCCGCTTAGTTCTACTATCCGCAACAACTATTCTATATCT